>NZ_LXHX01000111.1:0-62877 GCF_001649495.1 Emticicia sp. MM
GAGCAAAGTTCTACGGTTGGTGAGCAAAGTTCTACAGTTGGTGAGCAAAGTTCTACAGTTGGTGAGCAAAGTTCTACGGTTGGTGAGCGAAGCCGAACCAAGCCAAGAAATTGCTACTTCCCTACAAAATCACGTACTTTGTACTGAATATTTAGAATATACCTGTGCATAATAATTATTATTTTCTCCGTAAGCTTACCAAACAACTTGCGTCTAAGATTATAGGCTTGAAGTTGATGGAGTGCTTTAGTCAGGAAAAAGATGAATTAGTATTGGGTTTTGCGGCGGCTCGCGGTAAAAACCGAAACTACAAAGAGTTTTTTATCAAAGCTATTGTCTTTCCTGATTTTTCGTGTTTGTATTTTACCGATAAGTTTGAGCGTGCCCGACGCAATAGCGTAGATTTATTTGAGCAACTAATTGATTTAGAAGTAACGGGCGTGAGGCAATTTAAAAATGAAAGATGTTTCGCGATTACTTTCGAAAATGGATTTTCTTTGGCGTTTAGAATGTATGGAACTCGCTCGAATTTAATTTTATTTCATGAAAATGAAGTTTTAGAGCTATTTCATAGTAGAATTGTTTCGGATAAAAACCTTATTTACAATCAATTAGATAGAGAAATCGAGCAAACATACGAGCGTTTTTTAAGCGAAAAACAAGATTATAGAAAATTATATCCAACGCTCGGGAAAATTGTAAACGACCAACTTACACTGGGTAAAACTACTTGGGAAGAGCTACAAACGTTTGTGCAGCAACTTGAGCACCCACGCTATTATTTGGTTAGGTGGGAGCACGCGTTGCATTTATCGCTTTTGCCTGTCGGAGAAATTATAGAAGAATTCAGCGAGCCAATAGAGGCGATGAATGCCTTTTATATTGCTTATAATAAAGTAAATACGCTTGACGATGAAAAAGCTGAGGTGCTCAGACGCTTATCAAAAGAGAAAAAGCAAACCGAAGCTTATCTACAAAATTCGTATCAAAGAATGGAATCGCTTGATTCGGAGGTTAAAAATGAAGAAATTGGGCATATTCTAATGGCCAACTTACACCAAATCGAAGAGCGTGCTGAGCGAGTAGAACTTTTTGACTTTTACCGAAATCAAAATATTGTTATAAAACTCAGAGGAGATTTATCGCCGCAAAAAAACGCCGAAAACTTTTACAGAAAAGCCAAAAATGAGAAAATTGAAATAGAAAAACTCATAGAAAATATAGAAAGTAGAGAGGCTTTGCTCGAAACCATCAATCGTCATATTGAAAATATCGAACAATCGGAAAACCTGAAAAATCTACGAAGCTATCTAAAAGCTAATGGTTTATCGCCCAATAGTAAGTTAAAAATACAGTCGTATCGAGAATTATTTAAGCGTTTTGAGGTAGATGGTTTTGAAATTTTAGTTGGTAAAAACTCAAAAAATAATGATTTACTTACGCAGCAATATGCTTATAAAGAAGACCTTTGGCTACACGCCCGCGATGCCACTGGTTCGCACGTAGTATTAAAATATAGAGCTGGAAAGAAGTTTCCGAATGCTGTAATTGAAAAAGCGGCCTCATTAGCGGCATATTTTTCAAAACGCCGTAATGAAACTTTGGCACCAGTGATTGTTACGCCTAAGAAGTTTGTTCGTAAACCCAAGGGCTTTGCCGAAGGACAGGTATTAGTCGATAAAGAAGAGGTGGTTATGGTAGAGCCTAAATTACCTTGATGGCTTTATACGCTTCAAAAACTGAATTTATTTAGTGATTAAATCATTCAAAATTAATCAAATTGTTTCCAACCTTTTTTTATAAAAACAGTCAATTATGTCGAACAACGATATTTTAAAGAAATTGCGAGTTGCTTTGCAATTACGCGATGACCAAATAGTTGAGATATTGAAACTGGCCAATTTCAATGCCTCAAAAGCCGAAATCGGGGCTTTTTTTAGAGATAAAGAACACCCAAGTTTTAAACCTTGTGGCGACCAGATTCTAAGAAAATTTCTTGATGGACTCATTATACACTTGCGTGGGCCGAAAGAAGATAAAAAGCCGTCGATTGTTAAAGGTAATATTTTGGTACAAGAACCCAAAACGTCTAATAAGTAGTGTTTAGTAGGAAGGTTATGGGTATTTCTCTAAAAGTTGTTTGTATTTCATTCATTCATTTTGGAGTAAAAATCCGATAACTTTCTAAATACTGTGAGATTATTATCACTTAAACTATACGCAGGCATTATTTGCTTGTGTGTTTTGGCCTGTGTAAAGCCCCAACAAAATATTGAGCCAGTGGCCAATGAGGTGCTCGTTCCAAAAACAATTACCTCAATTCCTAAGGATACGGTTTTGGTTCTACCCAAAGATACGCTCATTGCAAAAAATGATACTGTAAAAAAAGTAGCAGTTCAAGATACGGTCAAGAAAAAGCCTGAAGGCGAACAAATCTTCGAGTTTTATAATATTACATCGCCCGATATTTCGATTAGTTTACCTTCGCATAGTATCGTGATGATTCCTGTTACTTATGTTGGCAAAGATATCGGCGTAGCTAATAGTTTTTGCGAATACTGGCTTTATACCAAAGATGGAAAATTGGTCTGCTATTGCAAAAATACGGTGAGTGGTTTACACCCAGTTTATGCCAATAATTTCAATACCAATAATCATTTACCTCAGTTTACAAAAAAGATTGCCTACGGCGAATATCGTTTGGTTTATAAAAATATTTCTAAGGCGGCGGTTAGGCAAGATTTAATGTTTGGTTTGATTATTAATGAAAATAAAGACCAAATCAATGTAAAAGTTGATAGTGGCGAAACACGCGAGTTTTGGATTAATATTTATCCATCGACAAGTGCGTTTAAGATGAATAATAACAATAAGGATAAAATATAGTACCTGCTCATTGAGCATTTACTTCTAAACATTCAAATGACTTTTCGGAACCGCTTGCAGTATTTATTAGTAGTTAGGTTGCAAATCTCCAATAAAGAGGCTTTAGCTTTGATTTTGTCGGGAAAGGTGTTGGTCAATGGAGTTGCGGCGACTACAAATTGCGAGTTAAATCAAACCGATGAGGTGATTTATGAAGGAAAAATACTACAAGAATCTAAGAAAATGATTTATGTGGCCTACTACAAGCCACGTGGAATAGAAACTACTTTAAATACACAAATTGAAGATAATCTGAAGGAAGTTTTGCCTTTTGAAGAAGAGGTATTTCCAGTTGGACGACTTGATAAAGCTTCGGAAGGACTTTTATTATTAACCAATGATGGTAGGGTCTATGATAAAATTTTGCGGAATGAAAATAAAACCGAAAAAGATTATGTCGTAGAGGTAGATAGACCAATTACTGATGAATTTTTGAAGCAAATGGCAAGTGGAATTGTGATTATGGGCAAAAAAACACTTCCCTGTAAAGTCGTAAAATTGGATGACTTTGTTTTTAAAATTACCTTAGTTCAAGGCCTAAATCGACAGATTCGAAGAATGTGCTATAAACTCAACTATGAAGTTTTGAGCTTAAAAAGAGTGCGAATTGAAAATATAGATTTAGGAGATTTGAAAGCAGGAGAATATCGGTTTTTAGACTTTCAAGGTTTCAAAACCTCGAAAGTCTAAAAATAATGTTTATCTATCGCCACGTTTAGGTTTATTCCCAGATTTCTTGATAGGTCGGCCATATTTTGCCCATTTTTCGGCTTTAATATCGCGTCTTACGTTCACTTTTTTATTTTTGGCCAATTTCTCATGAAAAGCTGGACCAACATCTTCTCGTTTTGGGGCCTTTACCAACACATTTTTCATCTTTACCTGTGGCATTTCGGCTTCGGTCAATACATCTGAAATTGTGAGGTTTTCGGGTAATTCAGCTACAGGAATTTCGTAGTTCATCATCTCCTCAATGGCATCAATTTGCTCAATTTCTTTTGGAGTCATGAAAGTGATGGCGATACCTTTTTTATCGACACGCCCCGTACGACCGATGCGGTGAATGTAGTTTTCGGGCACTTCAGGAATATCAAAATTAATAACGTGCGAAACCTCAGCGATATCTATACCACGAGCAATGATATCGGTGGCAATGAGCATTTTACAACTTCCTTCTTGAAAAGCTTTTACGGTGTTGAAACGCGTATTTTGTGCTTTATTTGAGTGAATAACGCCTACTTTTTCGCCGTATTTTCTTTCAATTCGGTTATAAAGTTGGTCGGCCAATTCTTTGGTAGCTGCAAAAATCAATACTTTACTCATGCTGTCGTCGTCCATTAAAAGCAATTCGAGTAAATTTACTTTTGTATTGAAATTTGGTACATGGTAGAGCGTCTGCGAAATATTCTCTAATGGCGAACCCGCTGGTGCAGCTTCTACTCTCATAGGTTCGTTGAAGTATGTTTCAATGATTTGCTCAACTTCTTCGGTAATTGTAGCCGAAAAAAGCAAATTTTGGCGGCGAGTTGGCAATAAATCAAGAATGTTTTTGAGTTGAGGACGAAAACCCAGATTGAGCATTTCATCTACTTCATCAATGATTAGTTTTTTGAGAGATTTGGTTTTAATAAAACCACTCGAAAGCAAATCAATCAAACGGCCAGGTGTTCCTACCAAAATATCTACTCCATTCTGAATGTCTAAAATTTGAGGCTTGATGTTTACCCCACCATACACACCCACGGTTATGACACTCATGTAGGTTGTAAGTTTCTGAATAGATTCTACCACCTGTACTACCAGCTCACGTGTAGGAACAATGATGAGTACTTGTGGCATTTTTTCTTTCGAAAACTGATATTGGCGTAAACTTGGCAATAAATAGGCAAAAGTTTTACCTGTTCCAGTTTGGGCAATTCCGCAAACATCTTTACCCGACATTACCACCGAGAAAACTTTCTGCTGAATGGTTGTTGGCGTTGTATAGCCCAAGTCATCGAGGGCATTGATGAGTTGTTTATTGAGATTTAATTCGTTGAAAGTCATTGTTTTTATTAATAGACCGATTGTATGGGTCAGGGTTGTTAGAGCAGATGGTCGCTAACAAAAAATCCTTATTTACTTCGAAATAATCCACAAAGTTACGGTTATTCTGCGAGTAAATAAGGATTTTAGGCATTTACCTCGAAAAATGCTATAATTCTAAGACTTGTTTTTCGTTTAGAAGAACATTTTTGAGCACTGAATAAGGAATTTTATGCGGAATAGTTTTTGAATCAATGGCCAAAACTGCCGCCGCCGCCGCCGATTGCCCTAAAATCATGAAAACGGGTTCCATGCGAATAGAACCATAGGCAATATGCGAACTTGATAGGCAGACAGGTACTAAAAGATTCGAACATTCGTTTTCTTTAGGCAAGATTGATTCGTAAGCAATAGAATAAGGTTTGTCGGGATGCACGCCAATATCACCTTCATTTTGCACATAACCATCGGCTTTCACAAAACGTTGAGCATTGTGCGAATCTAATGAATACGAACCCATTCCAATTGGATTTTGGACATTGGTTTTACCTAAAGCATCGGCTTCTTTCATTACGTATTTACCAATCATGCGGCGTGCTTCACGAATATAAAGCTGGTGTGGCCAATGTCCATTATCCTTAAATTCGTCTTTAGGTAAGCCCCATTGTTGCATTTTTTCTCTTACATCGTTCGGTACACGTGGGTCATTTTGTAAGAAATACATGAGTCCTTTCTGATAATGTTCGTGTTCTTTGATAATTTCTCTTCGGCGTTCGTAACTAGCTTCAGGGTAATCGTAGTTTTTGCCTATGTAATCAGTACTAAAGGGTCCATGATTATTAGTATCAGTTTTTCGATTAGGAATAGCATCAAACTTATCGAAAGTTTCTCGCCACCCACTGGCAAATACCCTTGCGTAAAGTTCATACCGAGCAGGGTCATAGCCATCAGGTTTAGCAAATGGTATTCTGTTATCGGGGTGATTACTCAAACACATTCTGAAGCAATAGGCTTGAATTTTATTATCTCCCGAACCATATTCTCCGGGTGGTTCGGCTGAAACTTCTGGTAAAAGTCCACTTTTGGGGTCATTTTCAACTACGTAAGGGCTAATTTTAGCTTTGAAATGATGCCCGTGCTGAAATACATTTGTTTGCACGCCATTCCATTTTTCACTATAAACACTATTAGCTTCACGCCCGATGTGGTAGCTTACACCAGCGGCAGCCATGAGGTCACCTTCATAAGTGGCATCAATAAACATTTTGCCTTCATAAGTCTTGCCACTGAGTGTTCGAAAAGAAACGATTCTTTCATTTACTTTTTTTATGCCTTTGGCTGAGCGGTCTAACCATTCATTGCGGTAAATGATTAAGTTATTCTCTCGGGCAAAATCTTCGAATACTTGTTCTGCGGCATGGGGTTCAAAAATCCACATGGTTCGATTTGCTCCATCGAGTGCGGGCGTTCCTTGTCCTTTATTGCCGTATTCTTCTCTTTTTTGCCATTGCCATGATTCGGGTTTCTGATAGTGGCTGTATAACCTTTGGTAGAATTCACGGGAAAGGCCGCCAATTACTTGTTTATTTCCTGTATCCGTAAAGCCTAAACCTCCCGATGATAAACCGCCTAAGTGTTTGTCGGGGGAGACAATAATGACGGTTTTTCCCATCTTTTTTACTTGAACGGCAGCCGTAATTGCCGCAGAAGTGCCGCCATAAATAATTACATCGGCTTTGTTGATTGCTTTTTGTGCGAATAGTCCGTGAAAAATTAGTAAACAGAAAGAGAGGTTTCTGTAAAAGTAGTAGTTCATAAAAAATGAGTTTTGGGTTGGATAGCGTTTTCGATATTAAGTTAGGTAAAAAAGCCTAAAGCAGAAAATAAAAAAGCCAGCGAGATAAAATCTGCTGGCTATTCAAAAAATCAATGAAGCTATCATTCCATTGCTTTCAATTCTTTTAGTAAATTATCTACTTGCTCAGGTGTATTTGAAGGGAAATTCGAAATTCTGATTTGAGTATCTTTATTCGGGCCATAACCACTTCCAATAATCATATTTTTTTCCTTCAATGTTTCGATAATCGCTTTCGAGGGTTTTTTAGTATCGGCCACTATCACCGTTTTCGAGCGGTGCTCTGGATTTTGTACGGCAGCACTACACAAACTGCTGGTTTCTAGGTATTTATAAATTTTCTTTACCTTCTCGTCGGTTTCTTTTCTGATATTCTCAATACCTTTTTTGTTCATATCTTCAGCTACTTTACCGAGTAGATAAATCCCTAAAACATTTGGAGTAGCTGGCGTTTCGTAAGTTTCGTAGTTTTTCCACAAAACTGGTAAATTATGGTGTGCTCCGATGGTAATGTTTTCATATTTGGCCAAACGTTTGGCTTTTTCTAAACATTTTTCATTGGCAATCCATACACCTAAACCTGCGGGTAAACCAAAAGCTTTTTGAACCGAAAAGAAAGCGGTATCAATTAAATCTAAATCTAACTCGGGAATGGGTGCTGATGAAACTATATCTACAGCCATGAGGCGTTTTTGATTACTGCGTTTGAGTTTATGAATATCGGCCTCACGCATTTGTACACCCGTACTGGTTTCATTCTGAGTGACACAAATAAGCTCTGCATATTCGGGAACTTCAATTTCACCGTAGCTAAATCCTTCGCCCAATGGTTTTTCAAATTTATGAGCGAATTTTTGAGCCGAAACGGCATATTTATAGAATTTGTCAGAGAATGAACCATTGACTAAATGAAAACTCTCGTGCTCAACGAGGTTCAATAAGATTCGCTCCCATACTTCCGATGCCGAACCTGTGAAGAATATACCCGACGATGCTGGAATGTTCATTAGTGTACGTAGGTTTTCTACGCAGTGCTGATAAATCTTACGGAATTGTCCGCTACGATGTGAAATCGAACCGATTTGCTCGTCAATTGCTTGACGCATAAATTCTTCGAATTTAGGGTTCAATTCGGCTGGCCCGGCAGTGAAATAGATATTTTTCATGTTTGGTTTTGTTATCGGAGATTCCAAAAATAAAAAAAGTCAAGCAGATAGCTATCCGCTTGAAATAAATGCTTTAAAAAGTATAATTCTTTCTTGAAGTAGCACAATTATTTGACTAGATTTATTCGGGAAGAAACGTCAGATAGCTTAACTGTGTTTCATCGAACATATCTTTTGTAATTTCTTGGAGGTCAGCGGCTTCAATATTTTTTATATCTGCAAAAATACTTTCCAGCGATTCAACCTTTCCGATATCTAAAATACTCTTGGCCATCATGAGCATAAAACTCTGATTGCTTTCCTCTGCCATGGCTAGCTGCCCCATGAGTTGTTCTTTGACTGTATGTAATTGTAGCTTGCCCAATGGTTTGTCTTTCAAGATTTGCATTTCTTTCAAAATCAAGGAATTTGCCTTATCAAGGTTTGATTTATCGGTTGCGAAATAAATGCCAAAAAAGCCTGTATCCGTAAAAGGGGAGTAGGTAGCATCAATGCCATAAACTAAACCATATTTTTCACGAAGGGTCATGTTAAGGCGTGAATTCATGCCAGGGCCACCGAATAGATTGACGAGCATAAAGAACGGTAAGCGATGCTCATCAGACATTGAATAAGAAGGTCGGCCAATGGCACAATGTGCTTGGGTGATTTTCTTAGTTGTGGTGATTCGCTGTGCTTGATAGGCCGTTGGCGGAACACGCACAAGGTCTGATTTCTTGGCAGGAATATCTTTGAGGTATTTTTCTGCGATTTTGATGGCTTTCTGAAATGGAATATTTCCCACAATCGACATCACGATTTTTTCAGTATCCATATTCTCAGCAATGAAATCTTGTAATTCTTTGCGAGTAAAGCCTTTTACACTCTCTTGCGTACCTAAAATATTGGCTCCAAGTTGGTGATTGGCAAAAACAATTTCATCGAAATCATCTTGTAGGGCATCTTCTGGAGAATCTTGATACATCGACATTTCTTCTAAAATCACCCCACGCTCTTTTTCGATTTGATTTTCGGGGAAAACCGAATCGAAGGTAATATCGGCTAAGAGTTCAACCGATTTTTCGAAATGTGCATCAAGCACCGATGCGTAGAAACATATTTTTTCTTTAGTCGTATATGCGTTTAATTCGCCACCTACCGACTCTAATCTATTAATAATATGGTAAGATTTCCGCTTTTTCGTACCTTTGAAGGCCATGTGCTCCCAAAAGTGAGCCAAACCTAATTGATTGGGCTTTTCATCACGACTACCCATGTCGAGCATGAGTCCGCAATGTACAATTTGGGTGTAAGGTACTTGTCGATGAGCAACTCTAATGCCGTTTGGCAATGTATGTATTTGGTATTCGGTCATAAATTGGGCTTTCAGCGATAAGCTAAGGCTTTTAGCTAAAAAATAAGGCTCGAAATAGAAGTTTGATGATATTTCAAGCTAATCGCTAATAGCCTAGGGCTAATAGCAAATAATATAATATTTGACAAATTTAATCAAAAGTTAGTTCAATGCGTATAGGTTTTGATGCAAAAAGGGCTTTTAATAATCATACTGGTTTGGGTAATTATAGTCGATTTATTATTGACTCCCTACTGAAATATGCTCCACAGCACGAATATTTGGCATATACGCCTAAAAAGCCTAAAACAACATTAGCTTTAGCTCCGAAATTACCCACTACGACTTTTGGTGGAGGCTTATGGCGGAGCTGGCTTATTAATAACGATTTGCAAAAGGATAATGTTGATATTTTTCACGGATTAAGTAATGAAATCCCATTTGGTATTAAAAAAACAGGTGTAAAATCGGTCGTAACAATTCATGATTTGATTTTCGTTCGTTATCCTGCATTATATCCTGCCATTGACCGTTTTTTTTACCAACAGAAATTTAAGTACGCTTGCCAAAATGCCGATGCCGTGGTGGCAGTAAGTCAGCAAACCAAAGATGATATTGTAGATTTTTACAATATTGACCCCGATAAAATTTCGGTAATATACCAAGATTGTCAAGCGACATTTTATCAAAATGTTGATGGTCAACTATTAACGAGCATAAAAACGAAATATCATTTACATAAACCATACCTCATTTGTGTATCATCATTCAGTGAGCGAAAAAATCAAAAACGCTTGGTTGACGCTTTTCAAGCATTGAATTTGAAAAACTATGATTTGGTATTAGTTGGTGGAAAATCTAAATATGCCGAAGAAATTTTAAGTAAAAATATTGCTGGAGTTCGAATGCTTTTCAATGTACCATCGAGCGATTTACCAGCTTTATACCAAGGGGCTTCTTTGTGTGTATATCCTTCTTTTTTTGAGGGCTTTGGTATTCCAATTGTCGAGGCTTTACATTCGGGTATTCCAGTGGTGGCTGCTACGGGTTCTTGTTTAGAAGAGGCTGGTGGTGAAGGTGCTTTGTATGCTAATCCTTTAGATGTAAATGATTTATCAGGAAAAATACACGAAGTATTAAGTTCTGAAAGCTTACAAAAAGCGTTGGTACAAAAAGGTCAGGAACATATTCAACAATTTTCTTCCGAAAACATTGCTAAGCAATTGGTAGAACTCTATCAAAAATTATAAAATAAGGTGTTGATTATCATATTTTTACGCAAAAATATGTGCTTATTTTGTCAAAAATAAAAGTATTCACACTGAAAAATAGCCTGATAGTGAAAAGTATCATTAAAAGATTCGTATTATTTGGATTATCACTCAATTTGCTTGCGTGCAGTATCGACAAGGAAGCCCCTATTTTGCCCAGATTTGATGCTGTAACTATCAGCGAAACAACAATAGCTTCTGCAAGTTTATCCGTTTCATTCTTGGAAGTTGGTAATCAATCTATAACTGATTATGGGATTGTTTATTCAGAAACAAATCTTTCTCCTACACTAACAGATAGTAAAGTTAGTAATGGAGCTCTCACTCAAACAACTTCACCTTATACTTACCTTGTTAAGATAAGTAATTTGAAGGCGAACACCGTCTATTATGCAAGGGCTTATGTAATTACTGAAAGTGGAACTATTTACAGCAATGTAATTTCGGTTAAAACATTGGCCATTGTTTCTCCTAGTATAAAAACTACAGAAGCTAGCACTTATACCATTTATTCGGCAAAAGTGGGAGGGAGTATTGAAACCAAGGGTTCGTATGATATTAGCGAGTATGGAATTTGTTGGTCTCAAAGATTTGCAGTTCCAACCATTGAACATTCTAAAGAAAAAATCACTGGCGATGTAAGCACTTTCCCGAAAGCATATTCACTCATTATTTATAACTTACCAGAAAAAGGCACAATCTATTATCGGGCTTATGTGATTTCAAATGGAAACGTTATTTATGGAGATGTTTTAACTTATACTTTAGAAGTTGAGGGTTATCCAAAAGTTTCAACTGATGGTGCGGTATATGTAGCTGATAGTGTGATGAAATTGAATGGAACTATCGTAAACAAGGGGAAATATGAAGTTACAGAATATGGAATGTGTTGGGGTTTCAATGATTCATTTATAAACCCAACCGTTTGTGAAAATAAAGGAAGCTTGACGGTCATGCCTAATTCCTTACCAGCACCGTATTCAATAGAGGCTAAAAAACTGAAAACAGGGGTTGTATATTTTTATCGGTCTTATCTAACCTCGAATGGAATTACAACTTTTGGTACTCAAAAATCATTTATCATTGAATCGAAATAAGGAAAAACTTGAGTTTGCTCGATAATAAATTTGACTTTAGTCAAAGAAAATGTTTAGACTAAAGTCAAATTTGTTTTTATTCAGGATTGCTACAGTTAAAACTGACTGCAATGAGTAACAATTCTTTAAAATTCGAGATAAGCCAAGTTTCTTAACTTATTTTTTATAAACAACGCCATCTTTCATTACAAAAGAGAGTTTCTTTTCGATTACAGTAATATCTTGCTCAGGATTACCATCAACGGCGATAATATCGGCAAATTTACCTACTGAAATCGAACCAATTTTATCTTTTACTCCAATCAAATCTGCTGCATTGATAGTTGCTGATTGAATGGCCTGTACGGGAGTCAGGCCATATTTTACCATATAGAAAAACTGCTTAGCGTTATCGCCGTGAGGATACACACCCGCATCGGTTCCAAAAGCTATTTTTACACCCGCTTTAACTGCTTTTTGAAAGTTTTCTCTTTGTGTACGACCTACCATACGTTCTTTTTCAATGATTTTTTGTGGGAAACCCAATTTAGCATATTCAGCTAAAATAAAGTCATCATTATAAATATCAGCTACCAAATACGTTCCTTTTTGTTTCATTAATTCTATTCCTTCTTCATCGATAAAGCTTCCATGTTCGATAGAGGCTACGCCCGCTTTTACAGCTCTTTTTATTCCCTCAGTTCCATGTGCGTGTGCGGCTACTTTTTTGCCCCACATTTTGGCTTCTTCAACCATTACGTTCATTTCTTCTTGCGAATACTGCGGAGCTCCTACCGATTCTTCTTCAGTAAGTACGCCTGCAGTTGCACCAAATTTGATTAAATCTGCTCCGTATTTGATATTGGTTCGAACTTGCTTTCTGATTTCATCAACACCGTCGGCCACTGAACCAATTTGGTGGATTTTTACATAAGGTGAAAAGCCATTCATATCGCCATGGCTGCCCGTTGCACCAATGTAAGGGCCTGCAACATAGAGGCGAGGCCCTGCAACCTTACCTGCATTGATAGCATTACGGAGAGCAATATCTACATACTCAAGGGCACCTACATCGCGGCAAGTAGTGAAGCCAGCTTCGAGCGTTCGTTTAGCATAAATATGAGCTGTAACTGCCACGTCAATTGGTGATTTACGGAAGAGGTCTTCCATGTAGTTTTCGGGTTGACCCGTGATGTGCGTGTGGCAGTCGATGAGCCCAGGTAAAATGGTTTGTTTACTTAAATCAATAATGCTAGCATTAGCTGGAATTTTCAGGTTTGAGCCAATTTCTGAAATTAGATTGTTTTTTACGATAATTGTTTGATTATCAATAAATACACCTCGTTCGCTATCAAACAATCGGCCTGCTTTGATGGCAATAATGGTTTCGGTTTGTGCGAAACCAATGAAGCTAGTCAAGAATAAAAAAATGATTTTTTTCATTTTGTTTTTGAAGTAAATGTAATCGAATAGATTATTTTTTTAAGGCAATTTGTAGGCCCAAGCCTACCAGAACAGCCCCCGAAATTTTGTTTTGTATTTGCCAAAATCTTTGAAAGTTTTTCAATTTGGCAATCACCTTACTGAAAAGTATGGCAATGAGTATATTGACAACTGTTCCCGAAAAATTAAACCAAAGTCCTAAAAGTAGAATTTGTGTAGATACATTTTCGACTTGTGGATTGATAAATTGTGGTAAGAATGCCAAGAAAAATAATGAAACTTTGGGGTTTAAGACATTGGTAATTGTTCCTTGACGAAGAATTTTTAGATTGGTATTTTTATTATTGTCGCTTTGACTAAATACCATTGCCGTAGGTTTTTCCATGAAACTTTTGATTCCGATGTAAATCAAATATCCTGCACCTGCGTATCGAATAATATTAAACAAGACCTCCGATTGCTGAATAATTACCGAAAGCCCCGCCGCTGCTGCAAAAGTATGTACGAAACAACCCAATGCAATGCCTAAAGCTGCATAAACGCCTGCACGTGTGCCATAGCTGAGGCTGCGAGAAATGACAAAAATCATATCATTACCAGGGGTAATATTGAGCATTAGAGCAGCTAAGACAAACAAAATAAAATGTTGGAGGTCGAGCATGGTATTATTGTTTATTTCACTCTTACATATTTCTCAATATTCAACCTTTCGATTCCTGCTTTTTCTACCTTTTCAATTCCCTTCTGAATCAGTGTGTCATTCTTGATAGTTACAGTAAACTCAAATTTATTATTTTCCCATTCCTTTAACTTATAATATTCTAAATGCTCAGTGTAAGTACTATCTTTTAGGGTGTAACTTCCACCACCAGCATCAAAAGTAGCGGTTGAGTCGGTATTATTTGGGAGTGGGTGCTTCAAGAACGCAAAATGTGTTCCGTTGATAATTTTAATAAAAGATACGTTTTCGGTATAAGAAGTAATCGTTGTATCACCTTTTTCGATGATAGTACCTGTTAGAAGTTTCCACGTTCCTTCAATTGGAAGTTTTGATTCTTGGGTAGTGGTTTTACTTTGACAAGCATTTAATAATAAAATGCTTAAGCCTAAGAATAAGGTTGAATAGCGTTTCATCTTTTGTTTTTATATATCAGCTACTTTAAATGGCATCACTTCTACAAATTTCCAAACGCCCTGTTGGATATATGGCTCGTTGTCATACCATTCTTTCATTTTTTCATCGTTCTCAAATTGTACAATCATTACTGAGCCAATCATTTTCCCATCGTCATTGAGCATAGCTCCGCCAACAATAAAATTATTATTTGCCTTTAGTGCTTTTGCACCAGCAAGGTGTTCGGGGCGTGCTGCCATGCGGCGGTCTAATGCTTCTGTATCACGGCCATCTTGTGCTACTACTACGTATTGTTTCATAAGAGTTCATTTTTAGTTCTACTACAAAGAAAACGCTTTTAGTTGACGAATAAAAAAAGCGTTGCCAAAATTTTGGCAACGCTTTCTGAGCATTTAAACGTGTTACTAACCTTTTTCTATTGTTCTATGAAAAATTGAAAAATTCAACTGTTAAATCAGAGGAATACACTCTTACTTCTTTCCTTTACCACCTTTTCCTCTCGTTCTTTCTTTTTCTACAGTTACACCATTAGTTGTTTCTGTATATTTTAAATCACAAGTGCCATCACCATAATCAACTATTTTCTTCGTGCCATCTGCCGCTACAATTTCTTCGGTTCCACTTACAGGGAAGCCCTTAGCATCTGAGCAAGAGTTTTTAGTAATAAGTGCTTTAGTAATATTACTTGAGAATGTAGTTCCATCGCTTGAGCTACCATTGGTTGAGCCAGTTACTGAGTATTCATCATCGTTGCGGCTTAAAGTACCTTTATTATCTACTACTCTTGAACGTGTACTTGTATAAGTGATAGTTTTACCAGATTTTGAGTTCAAGATACTCATTTTAGCTAATTTTTCACTAGAAGTAGCCTTGCCATTAGCTAAAGTTGTTGTAATGGTATGTGTACCGTTTATAGTAAGCGAATCACGCTTTAAGTTATCATAAGTAACCGTACGAACTAATGTTCCTGAGAAAGTTGAATCTGGTTTGACTGGCATTGAGATAGTCATTTTACCACCCACAGGAGTTTCACCACATACCCCACCAGCTACCGCTGTAAAATCATATACAATTGTGATAACGTTATTTGTTACAGTCTTTGTAACTGTTGCACAATTGGCATCTTTCCCTTTCCACGGACGATTCCAACCCATTCCTAACATCGGAAAGAAACCGTTACCACCACCAGTAATATCAGCCGTTTCACGGAAATTTCTACCCCCAAATGGTAAGAATGTGGCGTCATCAACTAATTCATAAGCGGATTCAGATTGTTCGTTAGCCGTTTGATTGTCAATTACGGCATTGGCTAGTTGGTCGCTTGATGTGATTGTACTATTTGTTTTATCACAGGCGATTAAAGCCACTCCTAAAGCAATACTAAGAGCTGTAATCTTGAGAAGATTGGTTTTCATTTTGATTTGGTTAATTTAAGATAGTAATACATTGAAAATTTATTTTGTATATATCTTTCCATAAAAATTGTTGTGAAATCTAATTTGAAATTCAGAGCTCTGTTGTGTTAGACGTATATTTTGACTGTAAGCGTTGCGTAAGGTTTAAAAAAAATATGTTTTTTTTAGAAATGATAAAATAAATCATGAATGAGATTGATATAAAAATACCTTTATTGTTTGATAAATAGACCGTATTTTTGCGAAAAGATTCTTCAAAAAGGTCAGAATGCCTATTTATTTTTGAAAACTTGGTGGGGCTTTAAAGGCTTTTGATTTTTATGAAACAACAATCTGAAAGTATATTTTCGCTACAATTTTGGCTACTCTGCATTAGTTCGTTGGTTTTTTTTACAAGTTTTAATATGCTTGTGCCCGAACTTCCTGACTATCTGACGAGTTTGGGTGGTGCAGATTATAAAGGACTTATCATTAGTTTATTTACTGTCACAGCAGGGTTATCAAGGCCGTTTAGTGGGCGTCTTACTGACCGCATTGGTCGAGTACCTGTGATGGCTTTTGGTTCGTTGGTTTGCTTTGTTTGTGGATTTTTCTATCCCTTGGTTACGGCAGTTTACCCTTTTCTTTTTTTGCGTTTAGTGCATGGATTTTCAACAGGTTTTAAACCTACTGGAACGGCAGCCTACATTGCTGATATTGTACCAGCTCACCGTCGGGGCGAAGCCATGGGGATGCACGGCCTCATGGGAAGTCTAGGAATGGCATTTGGACCAGCCTTAGGAAGTTGGATTGCTGCTACATTTTCACTCAATATTTTGTTCTATACTTCATCAATGTTTGCTTTAATTTCGATAGCGATTCTTTATAATATGAAAGAAACGCTTCCTAAAGAACAGCAAGAGAAATTTACGCTTAATTCGCTTAAAATCACGAAGGCTGATGTTTTCGACTCAAGTGTTTTACCAGCCGCTGTGGTAATCTTTCTAACATATTTTAGCTATGGGGCTATCGTTACATTGGCTCCCGATTTGACCAAATTTGTGGGGCTGAAAAACAAAGGAATATTTTTTATGATATACACTTTATCGTCGTTGTTTATAAGAGTTGTGGCGGGGAAATTCTCCGACCGAAATGGTCGAGTTTCGGTACTTCGATGGGCTTGTATGGTTTTAATTATAGGCATGATGTTGCCTGCCATTGCAAATAATGTTTATACTTTTGTTGGTTCGGCTATACTTTTTGGCTTGGCTTTAGGTGTTATTTCGCCAATTACCCAAGCTTGGACGATAGATTTATGCGAAGAAGAAAATCGAGGACGTGCATTAGCAACGATGTATATTTCGCTCGAAGCAGGTATTGGTTTAGGGGCATTTTTATCAGCAATGATTTATCGAAATGATGCGAGTCGTTTCCCGATAGCGTTTGCAGCAATGGGTAGTTTTGCTATCATTGCCTTGATATACCTCTACACACCGAAAGTTCGACGGTTAAAAGCTAATCAATAATCTTAGAACCACTGTTGGTTGATTTTACCTACATATTTATTAGTTAATTGATTATTCAGGTATTCTATTATTTGTTGACTTAAATTTGGGTAAAGGTTTATTTGTTGAAGTTTATCAATATCTATCCATTGAACGCTTTGTGCTGAGGTTTCTTGCGGGTTTATGCTTGGAATACCATCAATGATTTGTCCCTCAAATAGTAAGTGAAGTGTATGTTTTTTTCGCTCTTCGAAATAAACTTCCCCTACTAAAACTAATTGACCAACTTTAATTTCAAGTCCTAATTCTTCTTTTAATTCACGAGCAAGTGCATCACTTAGGTGTTCGCCTAATTCTAAATTTCCCCCTGGTAAATTATACACATCTTGCCCACTATAGTTATACTGCATAGTAAGAAGTTGTTGATTTTCGATAATTAAAATTGCTGGTCGAATATTAATTGACTTCATGAATTAACAAGCTGAAAAATCTTTTTAAAATCTATAAAACATTCCCCAATATCAATAATAAAAAGCGTTATCAAAATACAAATGTTCAAATTTTTAGACACGCAGAAAAATTACTTCCTCAAATCTTACCTTGGGGCGTTCTTCTGGGCTTCTAACTTGCTTAATTTCCACAACCTTTTATTTCTGCTTTAAAAATAGAGTTATTTATCTCAAAGCCAGCGTTGAGCTCGATGGCTTTGCCTGCTTGATAGTTTGCATTCGTCGATGAGTTTATCTTGTTTGTAGCATTAATAATTCCCCCAACCTTTATCTGGGTACTGGTGTTGTTGATATCATTGGCTGGGCTACTTAGTGTAACTCGATATTTGTTTATACTAATCGAAGAGGTGCTTGCTATACTCTCCAAAGTCTGATTTGTAGAAACAATTCTAATCTTATAATCGGTTCCTTCTGTCAAACCAATGGGTAAGCTACAATTAATGCTTCCTATACTTGCACTACTACCAATAATCAATGGGTTATCGAATATACCATTTATATCGGATAATTGTGCCTCAAATTGATTAGAAGCATCGAAACTTCCTGTAGCATTAAAATTTAAACTAAAGTTCGAACCTGCACACAGGGTGGTGCTTGCTAATATCGGAGCACTGATGGTGGCTGAATTTTGTACAATTGTAAAATGTATTACTACGGGCCCGTATAGGATATTTCCAGTAGCATTATCTTGACTATATCCAGTGGCTGTAAGGGTATAGCTTCCTACTGGGAGTATCCTTCCAAGAACGTTTACACCAGTATTATTGAATAATGAATAGTAAAAAATATTTTCAACGGTTTGGTATGACTCGAAAGGAGGAGGACCTGTAAGTTGTAGTTTAAAACTTTCAATATTCGTAGCTTCGCATGAAGGTTTTACAAGAATAGACGTTTGTTCTTCAGATGCAGCAATCACTATATTATCCTTTAAAGGGAATTTGAAAGTAAATGGGTTACCAGCTTTTACATAATCAAAATTAACTTTAAAATTACAAGGAGTAATATTTAACGTTACTGCTTTTCTCACACTTGTCGGACATGGAATCGTACTTTGTGGGCATGCAGCTTCTACATAGTATGTATAATTTCCGGGTAAACTTACTTCGGGTATAAGTTCATTCCCTCTGGTTAATAGAAGGCCACCACTTGGAGAATCCCACCATGTAATTGTACTCGAAGAACCACTCGCATCTGTAAATACAGTTACGGAAAATGATTCTACACAAAGAGGGTCTAAAGTACCGTTATCGTTGGCCAGTAGTGTCCAAATTCCGTTAGGGTCTTTGCCGTTTAAATTTGAAAGCCGTTGAACTGGTTTAAAAGTTCCTGAGTTGGGTATTGTGCCAACTGTAATTCCTCCATCATCGAAAACGGTAGTCACAAGTCCACTTGAAGTTCGACCAACTGCGTAAGTGTCAGGGTTTAATAAACTTATAATAGTATTGTCAGGCCCTTTGATTTTAAATGAGACTTCATTGTTGTAGGGGTAACTCGCTCCACCTGTTGTTCCACAATCATTGATTGTGCCGCCATTACGCTTTTGCCAAGTAATAGAGATGCGTACATACTTAATTTTTCCGTTAATTCCATTGATGGAAGCAGTGGGGTCGGGGCCACTCTTTCTATTACCATCATAGCCAATACTTGGGCCTGCGTAAGTGGCTGTTTGTTCGGTAGGACAAAAAGCGGTAGCCTGTAAGCCATTTCCGTTTGTGAGTAGTGTACCCACTTCAATCGTTCGATTAATTGTGATGGGAGGGGCAACTGCAAAAAGTGCAGTTATATCAATATTTCGAGAAGGCAAGGTACAATCTAAATTAGTAATATTTACAGAATATTGCCCCGTACTTTTAACGACTAATTGTGCTTGATTTGCTCCTGAAATATCAATACCATTCTTTTGCCATTGAAAAATATAACCATTAGCCATATTTGCATTAAGAATCACTGAATCTCCTTCACAGAAAGTTGTGGAACGTGTGATTGTAATACTTGTTGATGGACAATTAGGGTTTAGTGTTGAAAGAACTGCCTCATCTGCTTTGATTAAGCCTGCTCCAGTTGCATAGTCGAAGCCAGTATCAAAATCAGAAGTGTTGGGGTCGTCCATATCTACGCATGATTTAATGAGGTATTGTCTAATGGTAGTTGATGTAAGCGAGGGGTTTCCTTGAAGCATCAATCCCGCAACTGCTGCTGCATGAGGTGCCGCTGCTGAAGTTCCTGCAAAATTCGGAAAGCCATCGCCCTCGTAATCGTATCCAGGAATAAAAAACGAAGTATTAGCTCTATCGGGTGCAACAATTTCTGGTTTTCGACGGTCGACTGGACTTGCCAATCTATTTCCAGAAGCATTAAATAAAACGGATGTTCCTCCTCTAGACGAGAAATATTCTATTTGTGGAGGATTAACCCCAAAGGCAGGGGTTTTATCATAACTAGCGGCTCCAACAGCAATGGCTCCTTCGGCATTTGCGTGTCCAGTAGTAGTACCCGATTTTATGCCCTCAATGGTTGATGGGGTGGCATCCCAAGACAAGCGAGCATAGTCGATAAATTTAATTCTAGTAGGAGCAGGACCAGCATATTTTGTGATTAATATATAAAAAGTGCCAGTTCTACTAAACTCAAAGATTTCAAAAGGGTCGGCCCCGATGTTGTTATCAAAGGAAGCAGCTTCAACTGTATAGGTGATATTATCAGTAGTTGAAAGAACAAAAATATCCAAATCAGAAGCCGAACCCGCCGAGCCATTACCTGCTGATAAATAAGGTTCATCCCATTGAAAGGCTGTTAGTAATCCTCTACTACCGACAGTTATCGGTAAAAAGTACACTGGATTTTCTGCTGAACCAAAATTGTGAGCAATGGCATCATCATTGAAAGGATGATAAGTTGAGGCCTTGAAAGGGGCTTCATAGGATAAATTCGACTGATTACCTGCTGAAGAAAAATAAGTAGCACCTTTCACATTTACAGCATAGTCAACGGCTTGGGCTATAATTCCATCTTGGAAATAGGGTTCATCGAAGTAAATTACGTCATCAACTATTACTTTACAGCCTGCGTCAGCTAGAGCTCTAATTCCATTCGCAAAATCGGTTTCCGACTGAAATGCCGTGTAAAAATATAATTCTGCGGCAGGAGCAATATCATGAATAATTTCGAGCATAGCTCTGCCTTCATCACTTCCTGAATTATCATTCAAATCATTTAAAACTGTTACGGGCGTTGTATAACCAAGTGGATTGCCAGTACCGGGCAATTCACCACTATTTACACCATTGGCTGCCCCACCCAAATTATTATAACTATCTGATAAAACGCCAATTTTTACACCTGTGCCATTTAAACCAGTTAGCTGGCGGGCAATATCTGAGCGTTGTGCCGCATCACCTTGCGTACGAACGGGGGGATTAATTGAGGCAGCATTATGAATGGGTTTTAGTACAGGCTGAATCCAACTAATGGCTGTATTTTTCGAAATATCATTAATTTTACTTACTTCTAACCAACAAGTGATTCTATTATTGAAACTTGATACCAACTCCGCACCATTATTGATGAGTGTCTTTTTTAGACTATTATCATTAGAAATAATATCTACTAATATTTTCTTTTCCGTTTCTCCTTTGAACGAAAACAAGTTATAATTCGCTATATTTCTTGGTGTGGCACCAGCGGGCATATTGGCAATAGTAGATAAGCCTAATTTAAGTTTGGGGTCTTTAGGTGAATTAATCTTATTGATAATTTGAGCATTCGTTTTTGAAAAACTCAAACAAATAAACATTATAAAAATCGAATATATATTTTTGTTCATAGTATAGAGATTCATAAGTCTTTAAAAAACTAAAGAGATATGAATGGGTTAATTAAAAATTGTTATCATTTGTTTGTCAAAACTATTTATAAGCAAAAATTGGACTAATTTATCAGGTATTAGTAACATTATTTCTTTTTTGTAGGTTTAATTCCAAAATTTATTTCTGGATGGTAGATTCACTATGAGATATAAATGTTTGAAAAAATTATTTTAAATACTTGATTTTAAGTGTTTTATCCTTTTAAAAAGATGTATTGAGTAAGATAAATTCACGAAACATCAATTCTTAAATCGAATTGTTTTGAGTTTCGGGGCGTATGTACTAATTTTACGCTCGCAAAATGCAAAATTCTAAGCGAAAAAATGAGAGAAATACAATTTAGAGAAGCCCTCCGTGAAGCCCTATCAGAAGAAATGCGTCGTGATGAGAACGTATTTTTGATGGGCGAGGAAGTAGCCGAATACAACGGTGCCTATAAAGTAAGTCAGGGAATGTTAGATGAATTCGGTGCAAAACGAGTAATCGATACCCCAATTGCTGAATTAGGCTTTGCAGGAATCGGTGTTGGAGCAGCCGTAAACGGTTTGCGTCCAGTTGTCGAGTTCATGACATTTAACTTTTCATTGGTTGCTATCGACCAAGTTATTAACTCTGCTGCCAAATTTATGGCAATGTCGGCAGGTCAATATTCTTGTCCGATTGTATTTCGTGGCCCAACCGGAAACGCTGGTCAGTTAGGTGCTCAACACTCACAAAACTTCGAAAACTGGTTTGCTAATACACCAGGCTTAAAAGTAGTAGTACCAAGCAACCCTTATGATGCCAAAGGCTTATTGAAAGCCTCAATTCGTGACAATGACCCGACTATCTTCATGGAATCGGAGCAAATGTATGGCGATAAAGGCGAAGTGCCAGAAGGCGAATATATTCTTCCACTTGGTAAAGCCAATGTAGTAAAAGAAGGCTCTGATGTAACAATCGTTTCATTCGGAAAAATGATTCCAAGAGTTGTTCTTCCTGCTATTGCTGAGTTAGAGAAAGATGGTATCAAAGTAGAATTAATCGACTTACGCACAGTTCGTCCGATTGATTATGCAACTGTTATCAATTCAGTAAAGAAAACAAACCGTTGTGTGGTAGTTGAAGAAGCTTGGCCTTTGGCCGCGATTTCATCAGAAATTACTTATCATTTACAACGTTATGCGTTTGATTATTTAGATGCACCAGTGATTCGTGTAAATAACATGGATATTCCACTTCACTATGCTCCAACGCTTATCGAGGCAACATTACCAAACGTGAAACGTACGGTAGATGCCGTGAAAAAAGTAATGTATAAATAATTTATATATTGATATTGAAAAGGCATTGTTCGATTATCGAGCAATGCCTTTTATTTTACCTTCAGCTGACGGTTTCGTAGTCTACTCAAAAACTCTGGTGTTATACCCAAATAAGAAGCAATATAATGCTGTGGTACTCGTTGCGAAAGCGATGGATAACGTTTCGTGAATTCTTCCAATTTATCCATGGCAGTATAAGAAACAGTTCGAAATAAACGTTTTTGCAGTACACTTAAATGCCGTTGAATCATTAGGCGAAACATGCGTTCTAATTTCGGTACGCGTGCCAATAATTCATCCTTCGATTCTCTCGAAAGCACTAATAATTGACAGTCTTCCAAGGTTTCAATATACATCGTACTGGGAAGCTGATTCTCAAAACTGGTAATATCGCTTACCCACCAATCTTCTACCGCAAATTCGAGTGTAAGTTCTTGCCCACGATGGTCGATAAAGTATTCTCTGATACAACCTTTGAGTACGTAAGCTTCAAAATTACAAATATCGCCTGCATTCAGTAGCAGAATTTTTTTTGGTATTTCCCGAAATTTCATGCACGATTCTACCACCGATAATTCTTCTGAACTAAGGCTTACAAACTTTGAAATATAGTTTATGATGCTTTCGTGCATATTTGTAAGGAAATTGACTTAAGGCTAAAATTTAAATTTGTAAAACTTTTCTTGTCCCAGTTCAATGCTTTTTCTGAAAAGAACCACCAACTTTGCAAATCAATTACAAATCTATGTTGGTATTTTGATTTTAGAAAACGTTTAATTTACACAAAACCTATAAATTACTATGAATTATACAGCATCGCCGCAACGATACCAAGAAATGGAGTATCGACGTTGTGGAAAAAGTGGTTTAAAATTACCTGCTCTTTCATTGGGCCTTTGGCATAATTTCGGTGGAATTGACAATTTCGAAAATGCTAGAAATATCCTCAAGTTGGCATTTGATAAAGGTGTTACACACATCGACTTAGCTAATAACTATGGTCCACCCGCGGGTTCGGCTGAAGAAACCTTCGGTCAAGTATTAAAAAAAGACCTTAAACCTTATCGTGATGAATTAGTTATTACAACTAAGGCAGGTTTTTATATGTGGGAAGGGCCATACGGTGAATGGGGTTCGAAGAAATATTTAGTTTCGAGTTTAGACCAAAGCCTAAAGCGTATGGGTTTAGATTATGTAGATATTTTTTATCACCACCGCCCAGACCCAGAAACACCTTTAGAGGAAACAATGGCTGTCTTAGACCTAATCGTGCGTCAAGGAAAAGCACTTTATGTGGGTATTTCAAATTATAGTGCAACTGATACCGAAAAGGCAATAAAGATTTTAAACGATTTGGGTACGCCATGCCTCATTCATCAAGCGAAATATTCAATGTTTGACCGTTGGGTTGAAGGTGGGCTATTAGATGTTTTAGAAACAAATGGTACTGGTTGCGTTGCCTTTTCACCATTGGCTCAAGGCTTATTATCGAACAAATATATCAAAGGTATTCCTGCCGATTCTAGAGCAGCATCGGGCCGAGGAAATGGAGCTTTGGAGCAAAATCGCATCACGGAAGAAAACGTAAATAAAGTAATTAAACTCAACGATTTAGCCGCTCAACGTGGTCAAAATTTGGCACAAATGGCTTTATCATGGATATTAAAAGACCCTCGTATTACTTCAGTAATTTTGGGTGTAAGTAAACCTGAACAACTTACTGACTCACTTGAATGTCTAAAAAATACTTCGTTTAGCGAATCAGAGTTACATGAAATAAATAGTATTTTGGCTTAAATTTTTATAAACCTTTAGTAAAATGCAAAAGAATATCATTTTATCGTTGGCTTTTAGTGCTGTAGCTTATGCATCGTGTGCACAAAATGCCAATAATTCGGTAGAAACAAAAGCTCCTAATTCAGATTATAAACCTGCGTTTGCTGGACAAACCAGAATAGGTGCTGTAAAAACCACCACACCTTACGCAGCAAAAGTTTTGACAGAATCGCTTACCTCTCCGTGGGGTGTGAAAAGTTTGCCAGATGGCCGATTGATTATTACTGAGAAAAGCGGAGTCATGAGAATTGCTAAAGTTACTGGCGAATTAAGTCCTGCAATTACTGGTATTCCTGCCGTAAATTCTGATGGTCAAGGTGGGCTTTTAGGACTTGCTTTAGACCCAGAATTTGAAAAAAATCGTATGATTTATTGGGCATTTTCTGAAAATGTTGAGGGTGGTACACTCACTTCATTAGCAAAGGGTAAGCTTTCGAAAGATGAAACTAAAATCGAAGGTGCTACGGTGATTTATCGTGCTACACCTGCTCACAAAGGTACACTTCACTATGGTGGAAGAGTAGTTTTTGATAAAAAAGGTAATATTTTCTTGAGTACAGGTGAGCGTTCTGACCTGGTTACACGCCCGCAAGCTCAACAACTTAATTCGGGCTTAGGAAAAGTTATTCACATTACAAAAGAAGGAAAGCCAGTGGCTGGAAATCCGTTTGAAGGCAAAGAAGGAGCAAGACCTGAACTTTATTCTTACGGACACCGTAATGTACAAGGTTTAGCTTTCCACCCTGTAACTGGCGAATTATTTTCGAATGAATTTGGCCCAAGAGGTGGCGATGAGTTAAACCATGTGGAAGCTGGTAAAAACTACGGTTGGCCAACAATTACTTATGGTATTGAGTATAGCGGTAAGAAAATTGGTAATCCAACCATTCAACAAAAAGAAGGTATGGAACAACCCGTTTATTACTGGGATCCATCGGTATCTCCGAGTGGTATGACTTTCTACAGCGGAAACATGATTCCTGAATGGAAAAACAACTTATTTATTGGTTGTTTGAGTGGAATGCACATTGCTCGCTTAGTTATTGAAAATAATAAAGTGGTTGGTGAAGAAAGATTACTTACAGAAGAATATCAACGTTTCCGTGATGTAACACAAGGGAAAGATGGAGCTTTGTATGCTGTAACAGACCAAGGTCGCCTTTACAGAATCGCTAAGAAATAAGAGTAAAAATGATTAGTGGATGATAGCCCACAGATTATGAATAAAAAAGTGTCTCGACCTTCGACAGGTACCGAGGCACTTTTTTTATGTCAAATGGTTATGGTAAACAACCAATCGTCATTCGTAATTTTGAATCTATTTCCCTTTGAGTGTTTTATCAATCACTTCGAGTAGGCCGTTTTGTGGTTTATCTTCTCTTAATTGCCAAAACATAATGCCATTAAGCTTATTCTTGATTACGTACTCGGTTTTGAGCTTCATTGATTCAGGGTCATCGTAAGAGAAAAATAGCTTTTCTTCTTCCGAAAACAGATAAGGAGCTTGAGCTGTTGAATCCCAGAATTTTTTGTAGGTTTTGTGTTCGGCTAAATATTTCTCTAGGCTATTATACGAAACCCCTCGTTCGAATTTACAAGGTTGGTAAAGTCCGTTATTTTCGGTGGCACTTAGCTTAAAAACTCGACCATACATGGCTGCTCCAATGGCAATTTTATCAGCAGGAACACCCTTCGCAAGGAGCATTTTTACACCATTATCAATAGATTCTTTTAATTGAGGCGTAGAATACAGGCCTGTGTGATGACCACTTACTTCGCTGTATCCATGTACTAAATCATAGCTCATCAGATTAATTCGGTCGAGTAGGGGAGTTACTTTCTCCCATTCAACAGATTCTTCTATGTATTTGGTAAATCCACCTGCTGCAAAGCTAAGTTCATATTTATTGCCAAAAGTGGTTCGAAGAATTTTCACTAAATCGGTGAAATTTTGCTTGTCTTCAGGCATAAATGGGTGTCCCGGAGGCCCTGCAATGGCAGGATATTCCCAATCTAAATCAAGGCCATCGGTATTAAACGAGACCAAGAGTTTTTTTACAGAAGCTGCAAACTCTTCTCTACCTTTTAGAGTAGCAAAAACTCCCGAGCAAGTGTAGCAACCTTCCCAGCCTCCTAAAGATAAAATAACTTTTAGTTTTGGATTTGTTTTTTTTAGTTCAACCAAACGTTTAATTGTTAGACTATCTTTGGCATTATCAATCCTCAATTCATTACCTTTAAGGTGCAAAAATGAGAAAATAATGTGCGTAAGTTTATCAACTGGGTATTGGTTGATGTCGGTACTATTACCTGCGTAATAGCCAATTACGGCAATTTCTTTTTGTTTTTTAGGTTGGGCGAATGTGTGGAACACCAAAATAATGCAACAAAAACAAGTAAGTACGAGGGCTTTAGTGTGTATTTTCATGAAGATTGCTTAGAAAAATTTAAAATGGATTTTTTTTTAAAAGATTTTTCAAAGATACTATTGAAATTTCTTTTTCTTCTTCCAAATCTCAAGCCAACAGCCATAATATTCTGAGTGTTCGAACTTCATTCTAATTTCTTTCCATTATTTCCGAGTCATCTACGTGCTTTTGGGAGACTCTGAGGGAATGAAAATTTGATAAAATGTGCCGTTAGGCACTAAATATTGGTAGAAATCTTAATATGGATGTTTCGTCTGTTTTCACCTCCCAAATCGCAGCCCGATGGTTGTGATATTTTGGGTTGCAGAAGAGCGGTCGAAACTATTGATAAAAACGCTCTTCACATCGGCTTCCATGAATACATTTACAATGCCATACCCGACGTTTAGAATGATTCCGTAGCGGTAAGGATTTTCTTTATTTTTAATACTAATTTTGGTTTCTTGCCTGTTGAGTGATTTTATTTCTTTGTAGTTCCTACTTCCTTGCAATAACATACCGATATATGCTCCAATGCCAAAATGAAATGTCTTTTCGTTGTTTTGACCATAAAAATTAATGGTTGGGACAATCTTAAAATCGGTATATAATAAGGTCTGATTTGCTGTGTAAGGAGCAAAACCAGCTTGTTCGAGTTGGGGATTATTAATACTTGAACCCGATTTTAGATTTTCTACGGTATAATAATTATCTCCACTCTTGGCTGGACGATAGACAGCTACTGTATCGTATTTGGTATTATCAAGACTATTAAGGCGAAGTAAATAAGAGTTTCGTTTGGTACTCATGCTATGTAAGCGATACCAACTAACATCAAACCCATAGCGTAAAACAATTTCTTTATGTCCTGTTCGTGTAAAGCTTTCTTGACGCATCAAAGCAATACTAATGCTGGGTGATGTGAGAAAATTCTGACGAAAGAGCTGTTCCGTCATTTTAAAAGGGTTATAGGTAATAGTGTTGACTGTCAGATAATTAGCAGAATTTAAACCTACAGAAAAATTCAAATAAGTATTACGCTTGAGGCGTTGCCAAGAGGTCATGGCTTCAAGTTGGCGTTGCAGGGATGTTTCTTTAGTATAGCTATTGCCTTCATAATCTTGTCGGAAACTTCTACGCACATTACTGGGCATTTCGTCTAAATCTTGGTTCATCTGCACCACAATTCTATTGAGGTCATATTTCTCCAAAGCTCTTAAGTCATCTTTTGTTTCTCCCCAAAGCACAATTCGTTTGCGTTTTCCAATATTCACCACAATTGAGTCAACATCGGTACTTTCTGCGTATGAAAGTTGTGCAATAAGCAGTAGTATTAAAACAAAAAATTTATTCATCGAGCAGTGGGAGAGATGATTGAGAGAAGAGTTTAGTAAGTCTTTTGAAGAGCGAACACGCCGTTCGCCCCTTTTATCGTCCAGTTGTATCAACGGCCATCGTTTCGTTTTTAAGACTTTCTTTTACGAAAGCCCAAACTTTATTTGGTCGACCGCCAACTGAAGGTAATTCTTCGTCTATTTCTGTTGATTTTTTATTGATTTTTCTTGTGAAACGAGTCAATAATCCACCCCTTTTCTCTCGTCTTTGATTTTGGTTGTACTCTTCCTCATCATCAGGAATTTCGAGAATGGCTACTCTTTCACGCTTCGGTGGAGCAGCTCTACGCTCAGCAAAACTTTGAAAAGGAATAAACCTAAAACCTTGTTCTGAAGTGGTAGTTTCAACCTTTGGCATTTCTGTTGTTGCTCCTGTTGGCTCAATAGCAGCAACTTCATTCTTTACTTCTTCAGGTCTTATTGATTCGGTTACCACCATTATTTCATCTGTCGTTGTCAGGTTGTTTAATTGGCTTGTTTGCTTTTGAATACTTCTCTGAACGGCATGAGAAATTTCAAGATTATTTTTAGTTAAAAACTGTGTAGATTTAGTAGTTTGCGTAACATTAGGTTGTGTCGATAAAATAGTATCATTACTAGCCTGATTAACAGGTTTTTCGGTATTCGTATAAAAATAGATGCCCATTCCGCCCAACAATACAATGCTGGCTGCGGCTGCTTTCCACCACATAAAAGGCTGTTTTCTTTTGCTTTGTTTTTGCTCAATGCGTTGCCACACGTCATGCCTATCCCATGCAGGAAACGCCGCTTCCTCCAAATCAGCTTCGCTGACTTTTTGTTGGATATTCCTATAAAATTCTTCTGCTTGCATGATTTTCGCTCCTTAATAAAATCTTTTTTTGTAATAATTTTCGGGCGTGATTTAGCTGTGATTTAGATGTTCCTTCATTGATGCCGAGTTGTTCGGCAATTTCTTTGTGTGAAAATCCTTCAATAGCAAAAAGGTTGAATATGGTTCGGTAGCCATCTGGTAGTTCGGCAATTAATTGATAAATTTCATCACTTGAAATATTATCTAAAACATTATCGTCAACTCCAATTTCAATTGCTTCACTTTCGGGCATTAGTTGAAAACTCGCTTGCTTCCGTAAAAGCATGAGAGCTTCGTTAACAACAATCTTTTTCATCCAAGCCTCAAATGAGCGTAAATTATCAAAACGCAAATTATGGGCACCTTCGAAAATCTTTAAAAATGCATCTACTACTAAATCTTCGGCCGTCATGCGGTCTCGTACATAACGGTAAGCAACTCTATACAAAAAGCTGCCATATTGCTCAAAAACTTTTTTCTGAGCAGCAGGGTCTTTGCTTCGTAAGCTTTCTATGGTAGAGTTTGCAATCAAGCGTTTAGTAACAGAGGTTTCTATGATGTAAATGCAAAATGTCTGCGGAAAGTTGTATGAGAATAGAATATTTTTTTCGAACCTAAAACCTTGATTATAAATATTTGATGTTTTTTCGGAAAAGAAATGGCGAAATGGTTTAAAAAACTAAAAATATCTGAAAAAAAACGCTAAAAATTTGTATAGCTTTTGCTTTTTTCAGATTGAATTTCTAATTTTGCAGTCCGTTTTAGAAAAGTAATAGAAATTTCAATAAATAAGGTAATGAAAAAAGATATTCATCCAAATTATAGACCAGTTGTTTTCTGGGATTTGTCAACTAACTTCAAGTTTATCACGAAATCGTGTGCAAATACGAAAGAAACAATCGTTTGGGAAGATGGCAACGAATACCCAGTTTACAAAGTAGAGGTTAGTTCTGACTCACATCCATTCTACACTGGCAAAAACGTATTGCTCGATACTACAGGACGTGTTGATAAATTCAACAAACGTTACGGTAAAAAATAATATTTTTGCGGTTATTATCAATGAAGCCTTTCTGAGAAATCGGAAAGGCTTTTTGGTTTTGAGTATATGCGAAGTATTTTGACTATTTCTTCTTTAAAAATGGGTGTAATACCACCGAGAGTAGAATCAGTATCCCACCAATGTAAAACCCTGAGGTCATCTTTTCGCTTTCGCCGAAGATAAAGTAGGCCATAATGATTCCGTAGATAGGCTCCATATTAATGGCTAAATTGAGGGTAAAGGCTGAGATTTTCTTCAGCAAGTGCATCATTTCGTTGTAAGGATAAACCGTACAAACCAAACCTAAAATACCAATCCAAAGCCAGTCATAATTAGTCGGAATAAGTTGAAAATGCTCATTGGGTAAAGCAAAAATAATGATTGGTATATAAATCCACATTGCCCCAAATGCTCCCACCATTTCGTAGAAAGTAACTGTTTGAGCATCATATTTTTGAGCAAATTGCCCATTTATGACCGAAAATACGGTAGAGAGTAAAGCTCCAACCAAGCCAATTAGAATGCCCACAATGTATTTCCCTTCAAAAGTAAATACAAAATACATGCCCATCACTACTAAAACTCCTAATATAACTTCTACCCAGCTAATTTTGGTTTTACGCACAAAAGGCTCAATGATACTCGTAAAAAACGAAGTTGTTGAAAAAGTAACTAAACTCACCGCTACTGTCGAAGCACGTGCCGAACCAAAGAAGCAAATCCAGTGAAACGACATGATTGCCCCCACACCAAGCAAAGGCCAAGCTTGAGCAAGTGAAATTTTTAGGCTTTTTTTCTGAAATTGAGCAACTGCCCACATTCCTGTGGCCGCTAAAAAGGTGCGAAAAAATACAACACCCAAAGTAGAAACTTCGGTTAGGCGACCCAAAATGGCTGTAAAACCTAATATAACAACAATGAGGTGGAGTTTTAGGTAGTCTTTAGGTAAGGGTTTGGTATTCATGAAGTGGTTTTTTCTGCAAATATAGTACGATTACGCGATATAAAATGCTTTAAAACAAAACGTGCTACACTTCAAAGTGTAGCACGTTTTATGATTTTTATTCCATCCTGCCCTTGATTGTATTAATTACGCCATCAATTCCACTTCCTCTAATTTTTTTTTTCGACGTTCTTCGCGTCGTAATAATATTCTTTGCTTGAATCTCATCCAACGCTCATATAATGGTGATTCTGTTAAGAAATCCCAATCGTCTTCTTTCTTACCAGCTTCTTCTTTCTTCTTTGCTTCAACGGGGTCAAACAACATTCCTGTACATAAGCAGTGCTTACGATTGGTACGCGATAAAACATCATAGTTTACACAACTCGAGCAACCTTTCCAGAAGGCATCATCGGCAGGGAGCTCGCTGAAAGTAGTTGGTTCATAGCCTAAATCTGAATTGATTTTCATTACGGCCAAACTGGTTGTTAAACCGATGATTTTTGCATCAGGATATTTCTTGCGTGAGAGCTCAAATGCTTTTTGCTTAATGCGAGTAGCTATCCCACTCTTGCGGTGTTCTGGATGCACAATTAGACCTGAGTTTGCTACAAATTTACCATGGTCCCAAGTTTCGATATAACAAAAACCAACCCATTCGCCTTTATCAGTGAGGGCGATGATGGCTTTACCTTCACGCATCTTCTCGATTAGATAATCGGGCGAACGTTTGGCAATACCAGTACCACGAGCTTTGGCACTCTCGGCCATTTCATCACAAATGGTTTGTGCTAAATGAAAGTGGCTTTCGTTTGCAACTTGAACAATATATGTAACTTCGGAAGTGATTGCTGAATTATTCATCGTCATTTATTGGGCTTTCCCTCAAACGGAGACGCTGTATCCTAAAATGTTTAAATTGAAAAAATAAGAAAACTTTGCTGAAGCCAGAAGGCAAAAAAATTACTGCCTGATATTAATATATCGGAATCGTCGAACAGGCGTTATGGGGAGACGAATATGCATTTTCTTAAAATAGGATGCAAAGATGTTAGGTTTCAGATTAATATCCAATAGTTTAGACCTAATATTTTTGTTTGCAAGAAAATAACGAAGATGTTTGGGTTTTAGTTCGGTTAATTTTAAAAACTTTTACGATGAACTTCGTTTTGTGCACCGCTTGTATTTTAATAACTTTGGCAAAAAATAGATTACCCATTGAATACTCGTTTAGCAAATTTTTTATCAATGTTGTTGCATCCATTGTTGATGCCAACATTCTTATTTCTGATACTTCTTTTCTTATCGCCTGCACCATTGGGAGCTGAGCCGCTTGAGCCTTTAATGAAATTGGCTGTAGTTGGTTTTGTATTTATTTATACTTTTCTTTTACCTGCTTATTTTGTTTACTTACTCAAAAGATGGGGTATAATTGGTAGCCTAAAACTTGAAAACCTAAAAGACCGCCGAATTCCATATTTTGTAACGGCCATTATCTATACGGCTTTAGGTTATTTTTTATATTCAAAAAACTCCATGCTGTATCCTTGCGGCTTTGTATTATGGAGCATTGCTGCCGTAATACTTTGTGTAGGAATTATTAGCCTATGGTGGCAAATTTCGGCACACGCTGCTGGCGTTGGAGGAATGTTGGGGGCCTTAGCAGGTATTTTAGTACAATTTGGCGAGCATAATTTATTTATGCCAATGCTTTTTCTTACGATTTTAGGGGGCTATGTTATTTCGGCACGATTAGCCCTTAATGCACACACACCTGCACAAGTAGTGGCTGGTTTCTTCTTAGGTTTGGGTTTAAGTTTATCGGCTATTCAGTTTTTATTTTGATATAATTTGTTGATAATTAATGATTTGTAAACAATTTTTAAAATTGTTTTGCGTTTCATGCAACATTTTATTTTTCAGATTGTCATTTAGTCGAATCTTTAAACACTAAACTTTTCTGACAAACACTATTTTCATCAATAAGCATTACGACTTGGTCGAGCGATGCAAGCGTGGCGAAAGTAAGGCTCAATACGAATTGTATAAGCATTACTCAAAGGCTATGTTTAGTATTTGTATGCGGATACTGAACCATGTAGGCGAGGCTGAAGATGTCTTGCAGGAGTCGTTTATTGATGCCTTTGCCAAAATTGGAGATTTTCGACAGGAATCTACTTTTGGCATTTGGTTGAAGCAAATTGTGGTCAATAAAGCTATTAACCAGCTTAGAGCCAGAAAAGTGCAGTTTGTTGATATTGAAGAGTTTGGTGGAGATGAATATGACATAGCCGATGCTCAGACGGGTTATGTTGATGAAGAAGATACAAAATTTGAGGTTGAGCGAATCAAGCGAAGCATGGAGCATTTACCCGAAGGTTTTAGAGTAGTGTTATCATTATATTTGTTTGAAGGCTACGACCACGAAGAGATTGGTAAAATTTTAGGCATTACCGAATCTACTTCTCGCACACAATACATGCGGGCAAAGAAGCGGTTATTGGATTTCATGAGTGCCAATTTCTGAAAAAATAAAAACTTATACATGAACATTTTATGTATAGGTGATTAACTAATATTTTAAATCAAAGTTTCGCTTAAAATGCGAGGCGGCAGTATAGTATGAATAATCAATTAGAAAGATTTGTTCGAGACAACCGTGAGTCGTTTGATGATTACGAACCATCGGTCGATTTATGGAAGAAAATAGAAGCAAAAACTAATCCTACCAAACCCAAAGGTAAGATGGTGGGCTTCCAAAACTGGATTGGCAGTAAACCTAAATTTGCCTTAGGGATGGTTGCGGGTTTTGCAGTGTTTTTATTGATTAGTTACTTAGGCTACCAATACGCCAAACCTGCTGCACAAAATCCAGATATTATGGCCTTGAGTCCATCTTATGCTAAGGAACTTACACATTTTACATCGTTGGTTGAGGAGAAACGTGGAGAATTAAAGGCATTAGAGAAAGAAGACCCAGAGTTGTATCATCAATTTGATACTGAACTGACAGTGCTCGACTACAATTACCAGAATCTTCGTAAGGAATTACCGAAGAATCCAAATCAAGAGGAATTACTGAAAGCAATGATAGATAATCTTAGCATGCAGATTGATTTATTGAATCAGCAATTACAAATAATTCAGAAAATTAAAGAAGCAAAAAATGGAAAGACTAACACGATGGTTTGATTTGGCTTCTCCTAATACTCGATTGAAAGAGAAGCTGACGATATTATTTTCGCTGATAACGATTATATCTTTCGCCAATAATGGAGAAGACCCCGGCAAAGAGTGTAAACCTATCGAATGGATAGAACGCCACAAAAGTATCACGTTTGCGTATCCACTTTCGGGAAGCGATAAAGTTTCACTTGATAATCAGTTTGGTGATGTAAAGGTGAGTTTTTGGGAAAAGAATGAAGTTAAAGTAGAGGTAATGATTTTGGCCAACGCAAGTTCTGAAGAGCGTGCAGAAGATTACATCAGAAATGTGGATGTGGTGGGCAAAAAATCTGATGGTATGGTGAGTATAAAAACCACTATTGACCGTGAAGATAGCCGATACAGCAATAACACTTGGAATAAGTCGGGTAATGGTGAGAAAAATTCACTCCGCATTGATTATAAGGTATTTATGCCTAAATCAACAGTTCTGAAGGTGAAAAACTCTTTCGGTAATACTTATTTGCCAATTTTTACGGCATCGTTGGTGGTGAATCAGAGTTACGGAAAATTGATTGCCGAGGAAATTTCGAATCCAAATTCTGAGGTAAATTTAGAATTTTGTAAAGGTTCAAGCATCAAATCTATGGCGGGTGGAAAGTTAAGAGCCTCTTATTCGAGCATCAAAATGGAGCGTGCCGATGATGTAATTTTTAATAATAGTTTCGGTGAAATTGATATTAAAGAGGTTGGAAAGTTGAATGCAAAGATTTCGTATTCAAGTGGAATTATTGGCACAATCAATGAATCTTCAAATTTGAAACTAGAGTTTTCGGGTGGTTTTAAATTAGGGGAATTGGGTAAAAACGTCAAAGAATTGAATATCAACGCCAATTATTCTCCAATTAATCTGACTTTGAACGATGCCGCAGCTTATGATTTTGAAGTGAAGGCTAATTACGGAAATTTTAGTTATCCAAACGATAAAGGAGTTTCGTTTTCAAGAAATACCGAAACAGAGTCGAAAAAACAAGAGCATTATTCTTTTAACCCTACAAAATGCTACTCAGGAAAAATTGGAAAGGGTTCGCCTGAGTGTAAAATTGTTGTGAATGGGAATTTCAGTAATGTGAGGTTTAAGTAAGCAAAATTATTGATTTGAGTTTGAAAGTATAGTAGAACGCAGCTTAATTGGATGAAATGATATTTAGATGAAAATCATCTTTAACTATCACAGAATCAACATTAGCTACGTTCTATTTTTATATTATTTATAGGCTACCAAAGGAGGCGTTTCTACAAGTGATTTTTTCAATACATATTTTGCCATTACAGGAAAATGGTCAGAAAATTTTACGCTTGAAATGGTTTTACATGATGTTACGTGCCAATCTTCGCTCACAAATTGCTGGTCGATTCGAGCAAAATATGGCTGGCGATTGAGTGTAAAACCAAGTCCTTGTCCAGCTTCTTCAAAAGCATTTTGGAAGCTTAGTTTAAGCTTTCCGTAAGAATATCCAAATGGAGTTTCGTTAAAATCGCCACAAATAATAACAGGAAATTTGCTTCCTGAAACATACGATTCCACTTCACGCATTTGTTCATCTCTTTTTTCGAATCCTACTTTTAGGCGAGTAAAACTATCGGATAATTCATTAAAAAACGTCTTTACTTGTCCTTTTTTCAAAGCTTCAAGGGCTAAATTTGTGCGAATACCCATCGACCAAAGATGCACGTTAACAACCCGAACCGTATCTTGTCCGTAGGCGATATCGGCACATAAAAAACCATTGATATTGGGTTGATTACCACGGTCCCAAATTCTGCTATATTGGTTAAGAATTGGATATTGAGAAAAAAGGGCTAGACCAATTTGTTTTTGCTCTTCAAATGTGGTTAGCTTCGTAATGCCATTAGCATATTGTGCTTCGATAGCTTGATTGGGTGAGTATTCTTGAAAACAAGCAATATCAGCTTTTAGTTTTTGCCAGTGTTGGTCGGTTTTATGTGCTGGGTCGAAACATTCTCCATTAAAACTTAGCACTTTCAATGCCGAAACATCTTCAAATTTTATTTTACCATCGTTGATACCTACCATTCTTTTAATGAGTGGAAAAGTAAAGAGTATCCAGATAAAACCTGCCGTAGCAACGATTTTCTGTTGTTTGATTAATAAGTAGCAAGCTGCCACTAAACCAGTAAGAATAGCGATTGGGAGGCTCATCATGATAAAACCAGCTATCCAATGGTCGAAAATGGGATAGTAGCAAAACGCCATTGTTATGAATAAATAAGCAATAGCTGAATAAGAAATAGGATGTTGGCGGAAAATGTTAAAAAGGCTTACAGCCAATTTATGTAAGATTCCGAAGGCAACCATGGTAATGGCCGAAATAAATATTTTAAGATTAGAAAGTTTCATCATAGTATTATAGAGGTTAGGTAGGCACGGATGGGGAGGTATGAAAATTACAAAGACGGAATATGTTCATGTGGACATAGACCGTCTTTTGCAATATTAAATTGAAATGGGACTTCTTATTTTACTTCAAAACCTCCCTTACCAATTTTAAAGCCTTCAGAGTAAAGCTCTACTGTGTATTTTCCTTTGGTGAAGTTGGCTACTTTGCCAGAAACTAATTCAACTCTTTGGTCATTGTTTTCGAATGGTACACTGTTTTTGAATGTATAACCAATTTCCTTTCCATCGATTTGAGTTACACCACCGTTACCATTTTCAACCACAGCTCCGTTTGCATCAAGCACACGAACGAAAATATCTTTGTTGTTTTGTGCCGCAATCGGATTTGAAGGCATGATGAATGAAACCTTAATTTGGTCGATTCTTCTGGCTTTATATTCGCCACCATCACGCTCTTTTCCTTTTGAAGAGAGTGCAGCTACTTGTACGTTTACCGCTTTCATTGCCGAAGCTAAAGTTACTTGACGAGAAAGGTCTGTATTTTTAGTATTTACGTCGGCCAATGTAGTTGTAAGGGCTTCTTTTTCAGTTTTTAAGCTAGTATTTTCAACAATAACTTGTTGTTTTTCTGTCTCAAGTGTTTGGTTTTTAGCTACTAAAACACCATTCTCTTCTTTCAATTTACGAATATCATCATCTTTGGCGACTAAGAAGTTTTCGTAATCTTTGATTTTGGCTTCGTATTTCTGAACTGAGAAGTTGAGGTCCGACTTCAATTTCTTTTTATCGTTTTCGAGTTGAGCTTTTACTGCTTCCAACTCAGCTACGCTTCCGCCTAAACTTTGTACTTCAAGAATTTTTTGGTCTAATGATTTAGAAATTGAATCAAGTTTGATTTGTGTAGAAGAAAGTTGTTCAACTTTCGAAGTTAATGATTTTTGAAGTTCGATGGTTTCATTTCTTGCACCCATGAACAAATATCCTAAAAGAGCTAATACACCAGCCATTACACCGATGATAACTTTCAAAAGGCCATTGTTGTTAGATTGTGTTGTTTCCATTTGCTTAATAATTATGATATTAAAGTTTATGGTTACAAAGCAACAATGTCAAGGTTAAAGACGAATTAAATCGACTTTAAATTTACCTTAAAAAATGAATTGAATATTTTTATCGCTCAAATCTTAAGGTAAAGGTTGTGCCTTCTTGGTTTGAAATTACATCTACGGAGCCGTTGTGAAGTTTGGTTATTTGGGCAACAATAGCTAATCCAACTCCGTGTCCTTTTACGGAATTGGCGGTGGCATTGCTTCTATAAAATGGGCGAAAAATATAGGGTAAATCAGCGGCTGGAATAACAGGGCCTTGATTGAAAAATGAAATCATAATTCTTTGCGTATTGGCCGAGAAACTAACAAAAACACTATGGTTTTCGGAGAATTTGCAGGCATTATCCATTAAATTCATGAAAGCTACTTTGAGAGAAGCTTCATTGCCGTTGAACATGAGCGATTCTTCTTCTTCGGGAAAATCGCTAAAATCAATGTTTATTTGATAATCTTCGTGCCATTTTTTTAGCTGACTTTTAGCATCCCAAAGGAGTTCATCCATTCGAATAGGCGTGCGTTGAATGGCTTCAGCATTGACTACTGTACTAGCTAAATTCAGTAGGGTATTGGTTAGTTGTGTGAGCGTTCGTGTATCTTCTTGTAGCGATTTTAAGCTTTCTTCATAAATTTCTGGTGTACGTTTCTGCAATAAGGTGATATCAATTTGTGAATAGATTTTAGTAAGTGGGTTTTTTAATTCGTGTGAAACATTGGCAATAAACATCTTTTGCATCGTGAGGGCTTCTTCGATGCGGTCAAGCAATTGATTGAAAGTGGCAACTAATCGCCCAATTTCATCAGATTTATTGGGGTGCTCGACTCTTTTCTCGGTATTGGCAGGAAAGATTTCATTTACTTGGGCAATAATTCCTGACATCGGAGAAAGTGCCTTGTCAGAAAAGAACCAACCTGATAACCCCGAAAGAAGCAAACCAACTAAAATCATTACGGTTAAGATTTTTCTTAAATCTTCAAGGGCATCTTTACCGTTTTGGTCGATGGCACTTACAATAACCCAATAGCTTGCAGTGCCTTTTTTGAGCTGAATACCAAGGGTTTGGTAATACCCTGCATAATGGTAAGTAGCATTTTTTTGTTTTTGAATATTTGGAATAAGTTCTTCAAATAACCCTTTATATGGCTCTTGACTTGCAAAAACTAGCTTTTTTAGATTTTCATCATAGACATAAATACTCTCATCGCTTAGGAGTTCTTTATCTGCTGTGTTTACTAATTTCAAAACAGTCGTATCGGCAGTTTGAAGGTCAAAGAGTAGTGTTGTGGTTGTGATGGCACGATCTTGAAGGCGTTTGAAAAAGCGTTTTTCGAGATAAAGCTTACTAAAAAAGTACACACCCACCGAAAAAAACAATAAAATGGCTGTTACAATTGCCATAAATTGATAGGTGAGTCGAGAGCGAATATTTATCATCGAGAAAATGCTATTTTAGAAATAGTTTATATCTAGTTTCATGGTTTCTTCAATACATAACCCATACCTATGTGCGTGTGAAGAAGTTTTGGTTCGAAATCTTTGTCGATTTTCTTGCGAAGAAAATTCACATAAACTTCAATCACATTGGTGCCTGTATCGAAGGTTACATCCCAGATTTTTTCAGCTAATTCTACTTTCGAAATCACTCTTCCTTGGTGCTTGATGAAGTATTCAAGTAAAGCAAACTCTTTGGCCGTAAGTACAATTGGCTTGTCGCTGCGACTTACAGTTTTAGAATCTAAGTCCATTTCGAGGTCGGCAAATTTTAAAAGATTGGCAGTTTGAACGCTTCCAGTATTACGGCGAGTTAAGGCACGAATTCGTGCAAGTAACTCCCTAAATTCGAAAGGTTTAACCAAATAATCATCAGCACCAGCATCGAGGCCAACAATTTTATCATCTGTTGTACCTAGTGCAGTTAACAGTAAAATAGGTGATGCAACGCCTTTGGTGCGAAGTTGCTTACAAAGTTCAAGACCACTGATACCGGGCAAGATAATATCTGAAATGATAATGGTGTAATTTGTGCGAGTTGCGAGTTGTAGACCAATCAATCCATCGTATGCCACATCAACTTCCCATTGTTGCTCTTCAAGACCTTGTTTGATTAATTGCAAGGTCTTGGCTTCGTCTTCTATTACTAATATTTTCATACCGATACCGATTGGATTTACGCCAAAATTAGAAAAATTTAGAGATAAACGAAGAAAATGAAGGTATAATTGTAAATACCTACGTAAATGATAGAACAGCAATTTTAAAAATAATGATTATTTCTTCTCAACGGCTATTAGCGTTACTTTATCGAGTAGGCCAGAATCACGTGGTTGCCAATTGAGTGTAGTGAAATAACCGTTTTTACCTAAATTTGGACGTAACCTCGCCGAAATATTGATATTATAAAACTTTTGCCATACTTGTCCTTCTTTTTCAATAGCAATTACACGATTAGCCATTGAATTTGAAACTTGTACCGTTAATGTATTTTGTTCTTTAAAAAGAGTTTTCGGTACAAAAACTTTATAGCTTGGCCCAATTAAAGTACCTAAATTTTGCCCATTTAATATTACACTTGCACTTTCGGCTACTTTACCTAAATCAAGCCAATAACCAGCGGTTATATTTGTACTACTTGGTTTGGAGAAATCAAGTGTATAAGCAGCAGTGCCTGAAAAGTTTTTGTAAGCGTCTCCATCTAACTTTGTCCAAGAACCAAGCGATTGTATTTCGATAGTTTTGGGTAATGTTGGCCCTCCCTCCAAGAAACTAAGCTTCCAAGTACCTTTGAGTTCTTGTGGTTCAGCCGCCGACTTGTAATAAGCAAAATTGCTGCTTTGAACAGGCGTATTGTAGGTTTCGATAATGCAGGATTCTCCCGCCGCTAATTGCAGGTAAATTTCATTGGTTGTTGCATTGTATTTTGCCATGCCCAAGGCCCCCGTCATCGGATTATATAAAGCTGCCGATTTTGCAGAAACAGTTAGTTTTACCCAACCATCAAATGCTTTGTTGGTTTTGTTGTTGATAAAATAATAATATCCTTTATCATAGGTTTTTCTGACAAACTGAAGTCCTTCATCAATCATGGTTTCACGCCAAATTTTGGCGGTATTCATCATGGCATCTAAGTTTTCGCCTACCAAAATTGTTCCTTTGCCAACAGATGCTTGCTTGAAATTTGCCGAATTTTCTACAAAGTTCATTTCAGAAAGCAAGGCTTTGAATTTGGTTTGACGCTGAGCAAGATTACCTAAACCTGGCACATCGACAGGTAATTTTTTGTGAAAAATGATGGTAGCTCCTTCTTTAGCCAACGAAACTAACTTTTCAAATGTTTCAAGGGGGATTTGCTCACTTTCAGCCATTAAAATGGTTTTGTATTTAATTCCTCCCGTGAGAATTTGTTGATTTTGTGCTTGTAGATTTAAAATCTGACGGTCAGAAATAAAGTCAAATCCATATCCACGGTCAAGTAGTTTTTGCCCTACTTCTTTAAAATCAGTTCCATTAAATTCTGGCGTAACGCCATCAAAGTGTTCTAAAAGACCTTTAGGTGAATGTTCTGTCAGGCGGTCAGTAATTGGGAAATAGAATAATATATCATTATTACCTTTACTATTTTGTAAGAAGCTTTGGCAGCGAGCTACATAATTATTGAGCGTACCAAAATCTTTCCAGAAAGGGTTATTAGGCATGAAGTGCACGGCAGCATAAAACAACCACCCTGGATATTGAGCATCTTTTGGCGAATAACTAGTGCCGTGGTAAAAAATATGATTAATTCCACCCACCATAAATAAATCTAAAGCACGCTTTACATCGGCTAGATTCGATAAGAAATGTTCATTTTCCCAAGTGGCAGATTCAGAAGATGCCAATTTTTTACCCATCACGTTGGCAGCTGATGATGCAAATTTTATGCGGAGCAGGTCAGTACCTTCAATTTCGGGAATATCAACGACACTATATAAATCTAAGGTATTTGCTGGTGAGCCATGTGCTTGATTTCGCACGATTTTTCCCCGAGCATGTGCCCATTTTGCCCATTCAGAAGTATATTTTTCTAGAATTAAATCACCTATTGTCGTGCGATAATCGAATAAAACTCTGCGATTTAGGTCGGTATTTTCTTTGCTGAAAAGATTGGGTAAATAATTTCGTAATTCATAACCTCGACGAGTTTTAAATTCATTGAAAAGATTATCTGTCCAGTCAGATTGCCCCCGTGCATCATCAACTTCATAAGAGTCATTAAAAAAAGCACGCATACCTGAAACATCAGCTTTGGCAAATGCTTTATCAAATGCTGAAAGATAATTTTTGATGGCTTTATCAGAGAAGTGATCAATGACATCACCTTCGCCACCGGGGCCAGCACGTTCAACCATTTTTCCATGAAAACCCTGAAAAACAGCATAAAGTGTCCAATTTCCAGCAGGGGCCTGCCAGCTTAGTTTTCCTTCTTTATTCACTTTATCGGTTAGATTCAATGCTTCTCCTTTATCTGAGTAAGCCATAAGTGTTTGTAAAGGAATAGGTCGTTCGAAACGTACTTGGTCAATGGCCAATTCTTGCAAATTATCATTTTTCGAAATAGGATATTTTAAAGCACTGATTTCGGTTGATTTCGGTAAAACATAGCGTAAAAGTGGAGGTTGAACGAAATTGATATTTTCATTTAAGGTTTCTCCTTCTTTTAAGCTATAAGTTTTATGAAAAACAGCCTTGCAAGCATCTTCTGGCGTAACCCAACGACCCCCAAACGGCCAACCAGAAGCATTGGCTAAGTCGATACCTAAACCTAATCGACTGCCTTCTTTTAGGGTATGTTTAAACATATCGACCCATTTCGGAGAAAGAAAGTCAATGAATTGTGCTTCTGCACCTTTTACGCCATAAATAGGTGTAATTTCTAGTCCACCCAAGCCTACTTTTTGGTAAGCTTCCATATTGTAGGTGAGGTCTTTAGGGTTTACGGCATTACCTTCCCACCACCAACGTGTCCAAGGTTTGGTTTGTTGGGTAATTGGTTTCCATTTAGGTTGTGCCATGGCAAACGTACTTCCGAGAAGGATGATTGCCGATGTTTTGAATAGGGTTTTGTTGAGCATTTTTCTGTATTTTACTCTTTCATTGATTAATATTATTAGTTAGCGAATAAATTCGCTGTCTAATGGAATAAGGGAATGAATTCGTTTATTTCCCGACTTGAAGTCGGAAAACGCTATGAGAATTTTATCTTTTGTTTCCCCTGTTACGCATTTCAATGGGTAATTTACTGTCTTTATTTCATTTTATAAACCTCAGTGCCTGCCAATAAGAAACAACCGACACCAAAATCGGTAAAATTGGGCACTTTATCATAAGAAAGCGGTTGTCCATCTTTAGGTTCTTTGCCTGTTCCTTGTACATAACCCAAGAATCCATTGGTATGCACACAATCTTTTATCATGGCATTCATGGCTTTAGCAATGATTGGTGTATATTTTTTTTTGTTTAATAAACCTTTATTAACCCCCCAAGCCATTCCGTAGGTAAAAAGAGCCGTACCTGTGAGTTCTTTGCCCCCAAAATCGGTTTCGTCCATGAGGCTTACATTCCAAAGGCCATCCTTACGTTGAAGAGGAGGCAGTGCCTGCATCATTTCTAGAAAAGTTTTTTCGTATTCTGCACGGTGGGGTGCATTTCTAGGCATTATATCAAGTACACGCACTAAGGCAGCTATCACCCAACCATCTCCACGCGACCAATAGCAACTTTTACCCGCAGGTGTGGTATAAGGAGGGTCGAAATCTTTATCACGATACCAAAGTTTTTCGGTAGGATTATATAGGCCATTAGCACCTTCAACTGTTTTGGTGTGCATATACATTTCATACATTTTCTCAAAATAGCGGTCATCTTTATACAAAACACCCAATTGTGCGAAAACAGGCATAGCCATTTGAAGGGCATCAATCCAAGTCCAGTCATCTTTTTTTGAGCTATCGACCATATTATCAATACACGCTTTTATATCTTTTATTCGCTCAGGCTTTGGGTCGATTAAATATAAATCAATGTAAGTTTGTCCGCAGCATTGGTCATCTCCATTGCGAGTTTTCGTGCCATTCCTCAAACCCCATTTATGGGCTTCTCCCCACGAAACAGCGTAATTATAATAAGTTTCTTGTTTATCAATTTTATAAAGAGCCATAAGTCCTTCGTAATAAACGCCACGTGTCCAGATATTACTTGGGCGAGTTTTGTCAGGAGCCCAAATAGGTTTGCTCACATCAGGCCATTCGTTCATGAAATAAGCATTGGCCGATCTTAAAGTCTGTAATAATTCTTTTTTTGGAGGTAGACTTTGAGCCTTTGATTGATTGAAAATAAAGCAAAAAACGAGTAGCGATGAGCAAATGAAACGTCGCATATTGGAAATGTAAGATGAGAGATGTAAGTCTGTGCACAATATTAATTATGCCATCATTAATATGACAAATGTAAGACTTCAGTAGGCTTTTTACTCTCCTGTGCTCTCACGGAAAATAGATGTGTGAAGTCGATAAATATGGCTTGGTGGTCGAAGATTTGAGGCTTATTAAAAAAATTTAAAATAAAATTCTTAAAATCGTGGAAGAAAGCCTTTTCTGTACTAAATTCAACTCGACAAAACAATCACAAGCAATACTAAATATTGCCTAAACATTCAATCCTAAACATATCATGCAATCAACACGTAGAAAATTTATCAAGAGCGTCGGAATGGCTTCTGCTTTATTCGCTACCGATTCTTTTGCGAAGCCTTTCAACATCATCAAAGACCTAAAAAAAGTTAGCCCGAATGACAAACTGCGTTTTGCAACCATCGGATTTGGTATTCAAGGCCATGGAGATACTCGTGCTGCTTTGAGAAACCCTGATGTAGAGTTTGTGGCGGTCGCCGATTTATACGATGGTCGATTGACACATGCAAAAGAGGCATTCAATAAAGACCTTTTCACTACGCGTGATTACCGTGAAATTTTAGATAGAAAAGATATTGATGCTGTAATTGTGGCTACACCAGACCACTGGCACGACCACATTAGTATTGCAGCCATGAAGGCAGGTAAGAATGTTTATTGCCAAAAGCCAATGGTTCAACACATTGATGAAGGCCATGCAATGATTGATACTTGGCGTAAAACAGGTAAAACTGTACAAGTAGGAAGTCAGCCAAGTAGTGGAGCGGCTTACGCTGAGGCTCGCAGATTGATGAAAACTGGAGCGATTGGTGAACTGAACTTTATTGAAGCTACTTATGACCGCTATAGTGCATTAGGTGCTTGGACTTATTCGATTCCACCAGATGCTTCGCCAAAAACGATTGATTGGGATACTTTTTTAGGAGATGCTCCAAAACGTCCATTTGATGCAACTCGCTTCTTCCGTTGGAGAAATTATCGTGATTATGGTACTGGGGTAGCAGGCGATTTATTCGTGCATCTTATTACGGGTATGCACTTTGCAACTGGAGCCATTGGTCCAGAAAGAATATTTGCTTCAGGAGAATTGAGCTACTGGAAAGATGGTCGTGATGTGCCAGATGTAATGGTAACGGTATTAGATTATCCACAGACTGAAAAACACACCAAATTCCAAGCTGTATTGCGTGTAAACTTTGCCAATGCAGGTTCTATTAAAAACGTGACGCGTATTGTAGGAACTGAGGGTGAAATTTTATGGAATGCTCAAGGGCTTACACTTACAAAGCGTAAACTTCCAAAAGCTCCGGGTTATGGTTCTGGCGAAAGTTATGCTACTTTCTCGAATGAAATGCAAGCAGAATATAAGAAAGAATACGATGCAAAATATGCCGAGTCTGACCGTGTAGCACCACCAGTTGAAGAAATTAAATACGAAACCCCAAAAGAAGATGACCCACACGCACAACATTTCAGAAATTTCTTTGATAATGTGCGTAAAGGAAGTCAAGAAACAGCCCAAGACCCTGTATTTGGTTTCCGTGCAGCGGCTCCAGCTTTAGCTTGTAATTTGAGCTATTTCGAAAATAAAATTGTGCACTGGGATCCAGTTGCGATGAAAGTATTGAAGAAAAAATAAACCTTCCCCTTATATTGCTAACCACGGGTTTCACCATTATTTGGCGAGTAATAGTATAAATTTTATCTAAACTTTGTACTACAGTTGTCAAAATCTCGGTGAAAGTCCGTGGTTTATTCTTTAATTTGCACCTAATTTTAAACAAACCATTAAAAAAATGATTAAAAAAGTATCTATACTAATTCTGTTGTTTACGTTTTCTCTACAAACTTTTGCTTGGGGGCCAACGGGGCATCGAGTAGTAGGACAAATAGCTAATTCTTATCTTTCTGGTAAGGCCAAACGTAATATTCGTAAAATATTAGGTACTGAATCAGTTGCCATTTCGAGCAATTGGGCTGATTTTATCAAGTCAGATACTTCCTATAAATATTTAGATTCTTGGCATTATATTAACATCAAAGCAGGTTTAAATAATACCGAGTTTACAAATTATTTGAATAACGATAAAGGCATAGATGCTTACACAAAACTTAATTTTTTGATTGGAGAATTAAAGAAAAAAGAACTATCAATTGAGCAAAAACGAATGTATTTACGCTTATTGATTCACATTGCGGGCGATATTCATCAACCCATGCACGTAAGTCGTGCTGAAGATTTGGGCGGCAATAGAATCAAAGCTTTTTGGTTTTCTGATGCTACCAACTTACACGCCTTGTGGGATGATAAAATCATCGAATTTCAGAAACTCAGCTATACTGAGTATGCTACAAGCATCAACCATGCTTCAAAAGAGCAGCGTCGTGAGTGGCAAAAACAACCGATGACTCAGTGGTTCTTTGAGTCGTATCAGATTGCTAATAAACTCTATGCCGATATTAAGCAACCAGAACCAAGATTAACCTTTCGCTATAATTTTGATAATATAGATACCCTCAATCAACAACTCTTGAAGGGTGGAATAAGACTAGCTGGTTTATTAAACGAAATTTTTGGCTAAACCAAAATCATTAAAAAGTGATAAAATATATTAGGCAAGAATGGAGAATTTTTAAAATCTAATTAAATTCTAATTTCTTGCCTAAATTGCGTTTATAGCTTGATTTAAGCCATTTTATTAGTAATTTCATCTACAAAAAGCCTCTATTGGTATCCTTCTCAAATCGAACAATTCGATACTATGACTTGTTTAAGTTATATTTGCTAAAACAAATATTTATCGAACATCTTGTGAGAAAACAAATTCTTTCATCAACATACTTTCTAATGCTTCTGCTTACTCTACTGACAAGTAGTTATGCTGTGTTGTGTGATATGTCGGCGAAAGATGGCATTTGTTCATCAGACACGGATATCGAATTAGTTGATGATGGAGGAATTTCAGATTTACCCTTCGATTCAGGATTCGAGCAAATAAATGATAACTTTATTGAACGAATCACAGATTTTAGTTTCAATAACTTTGCTTTTATCAATAACGACTTTTCATACCTTCAAAATACTTATAAGATATACTTAGGCTTACACACACCACCTCCTAAGTATATATAACTACTTTCAAATTTTACTTCCTATTATTTTGTGAAAATAAAAAATGGCCAAATGTTATTTGGTTGTATGTTTATTTTTGTACGATTCCAATAAAGAAATTTGACTTTCGAAGAAAACTTTGTAAGTCAGATTAAAATGTTTTAATTCCATTATAACTCATTGATTTTCTAAGCTTTACAATTGACCAAAGAATGAAAACGAAACACGCACTATTAGGTATTTGTACGGTAATTATTGTATCGTCTTGTGCTAACAAAGAGGAGCAGAAAAAGCAAACCGTCGATTATTTTCCGGTAACCTCGCCAATGGTAGTTGATACGACATTACATACTGATTATGTAGCCGAAATCAATGCCGTTCAGAATGTTGAAATTAGAGCCAGAGTAAAAGGCTATCTTGATAAAATTTATATTGATGAAGGTAAGTATGTGAAGCAAGGACAACTTCTCTTTAGTATTCATAACCCAGAATTAAGCGAGGAGGTAATAAAGGCATCGGCTATCACAAAAAGTGCTATTACGGAGCTAAGAGCCGCCGAGATAGATTTGAGTAATGTGAAACGTTTGGTAGAGAAAAACGTAGTATCAAATACTGAGCTTGAAGCGGCTAAAAATAAAGTAGAAATGATGAAAGCAAAAGTTGAAGAAGCCAAAGCCAATGAGTCATTTTCTAAAATTCAGATTACTTATACGCAAATTCGAGCACCATTTAGTGGAATCGTTAATCGTATTCCAAATAAAACGGGTTCGTTGATAGAAGATGGAACACTTCTGACTAGCATTTCGAAAAACGATGAAGTTTTTGCCTATTTCGATGTTTCAGAGAAAGAATATCTTAACTATTTGACCAATTTCAAGGAAAATGCACATAATTCAAGTAATGTAACCTTGATTTTGGCCAATGGTGAAGAGCATCCTTTTAAAGGAAAAATCGAAACAACAGAAGGTGAAATAGAGCCAAGTACAGGTAATATTGCTTTCAGAGCGAGATTTAGTAATCCAGAAAAAGTACTTAAACACGGAGCGAGTGGCAAGATTCGCTTACTGAAAAAGTATAAAAATGCCATGATTATTCCACAAAAAGCAACTTTCGAAATTCAAGACCGAATGTATGTGTATGTGATTGATGCTAAAAATCAAGTAAAATCAAAGCCAATTATTTCGAAGCATCGAATGCCACACTACTATATCGTTGAATCAGGTCTTGATAAAGGCGATAAGATTATTTACGAGGGTATCCAAAATGTGAAAGATGGTATGACAGTGAAACCTCAGTTTATTGATATGGACGAGATTTCTAAAGAACTAACGTATGTGAACTCACCCGAATAATTCCACCTTAAATATGTTTACAAATTTCATAAATCGACCAGTACTTTCACTGGTTATATCAATTTTTATTGTCTTGATGGGCGTATTGGCCATGACAGGCCTACCAATTACGCAGTATCCTGACATTGCTCCGCCAGCAGTTTCTGTAATTACAAAGTATACTGGAGCCAATGCCGAAGTTTGTGCTAAAGCCGTAGTTACTCCCCTTGAGCGTGCGATTAATGGTGTGCCAGGAATGACCTACATGACCTCGGTTTCTGGTAATGATGGTACGAGTATTATACAAGTTTATTTTGAAGTAGGAACCGACCCCGATGTAGCAGCAGTAAACGTGCAAAACCGTGTGACAACTGTACTTGATGAACTTCCAGAAGAAGTAATCAAAGCGGGGGTTTCGACCGAAAAAGAAGTGAATAGTATGTTGATGTACATAAACTTGATTAGTGATGATACAACACTTGATGAAAAATTTATTTATAACTTCGCCGATATTAACGTTCTTGCCGAATTAAAGCGTATTGATGGGGTAGGGTTTGTTGACATTATGGGTTCACGTGAGTATGCTATGCGTGTTTGGCTTAAACCCGCCAGAATGGATGCCTACGAGATTTCGGCCGAAGATATTATTACTGCTCTAAAGGCTCAAAACGTTGAAGCTGCACCAGGAAAAGTAGGTGAAAGTTCGGGCCGTCAACCACAGTCTTTACAGTATGTATTGCGTTATACTGGTAAAATGACTACCAAGGAGCAATACGAAAATGTGGTTATTAAGGTAACCGATAGCGGTGAAATGCTCCGTTTGAAAGATGTCGCTGATTTAGAATTTGGCTCTTTAGATTACGATGTACTTTCGAAAGAAAATGGCAAGCCATCAGCAGCTATAGTATTGAAGCAGCGACCAGGCTCAAATGCTAGTGAAGTTATTCAGAATATCAAGAATCGTTTAGATTTCTTGAAAGAAACAACTTTCCCACCGGGAATGAAATATACAATCAGCTATGATGTATCGAGGTTCTTAGATGCCTCTATTCATGAAGTAATTAAAACCCTCATCGAGGCCTTTATTTTGGTGGCTATTGTGGTATTTTTATTTTTACAAGATTTCCGCTCGACACTCATTCCAGTATTAGCCGTACCTGTTTCGTTGGTCGGTACTTTTGCCTTCATGCAATTGTTTGGTTTTTCTATCAACTTACTTACACTTTTTGCCTTAGTTTTAGCCATTGGTATTGTGGTTGATAATGCTATTGTTGTGGTCGAGGCTGTCCATGCCAAGATGGAAGAAAAACACATTGGCCCTCGTGAAGCCACCATTGAGTCGATGGATGAAATTAGTGGGGCGATTATCGCTATCACATTGGTGATGTCAGCAGTATTTGTTCCAGTTGCATTTTTATCTGGGCCTGTTGGTGTATTTTATCGACAGTTTTCCGTCACAATGGCCATTTCTATCGTTATTTCGGGGGTAAATGCCCTTACACTTACGCCTGCTTTGTGTGCCTTAATGCTCAAAAATGTGCATGCTGAAGGGCATAAAGATAATTTCCTTACTCGTTTTTTTAAAAAATTCAATCAAGCATACGACCGCCTTTCGGAGCGTTATGGTAGTTTATTACGACTCATTGCTAATCGTCGAGTAGTTACTTTTGGGGTTTTAGCAGCCTTTTGTGTGGCTACCTGGGGAGTAGGAAGCGTACTACCAACGAGTTTTATTCCAACCGAAGACCAAGGTACTATATATGCCAATATTACTACCCCCGTAGGTGCCACACTCGAGCGTACGGAAGAAATAATGAATGAAATTGATAGAATATCAAAGACTATTCCAGAAGTAGAGTCTATTTCAAGTCTTTCGGGTTTTAGTATGATGACCGATGGGGTAGGAGCATCGTTTGGTATGAGTACTATCAACCTTAAACCTTGGGATGCGAGAAAAGCTACGGCAGATGATATTATTGCTCAACTGATAGAAAAAACTAAGCATATCAAAGGAGCAGAAATACAGTTTTTCCCACCACCAGCCGTACCAGGTTTTGGAAATGCCAGCGGTTTTGAGGTTCGTTTATTAGACAAGACTGGTTCGGGGAATTTACAAAAGACAGCCGAAGTAGCGGAAAAATTCATTGGAGCATTGAAGCGTCGTCCTGAAATTAAAGATGCCTTCTCAAGTTTCAATCCGAACTTCCCGCAATACATGATTCACGTCGACCAAGATATGGCAGCTAAAAAAGGTATTTCGGTTGATGCAGCTATGAGTAATCTACAATCGCTCATTGGTAGTTATTATGCTACAAACTTTATATTATTTGGTCAGATGTATAAAGTAATGATTCAGGCCGACCCTAAATATCGTGCTTTACCAGAGGATATCATGAATTTGCGTATTAAGAATAAAAAAGGCGAGATGGTGCCGTATGCAATTTTTAGTCGCATCGAACGTGTCTATGGACCAGAACAACTTACCCGCTATAATATGTATGTATCGGCCATGCTCAATGGTGAAGCAGCAGATGGGTATAGCTCGGGTGATGCCATTAAGGCCATTGAAGAAGTTGCTAAAACTGAGTTGCCCCGTGGCTACACTTATGAATGGTCAGGTATGACCCGAGAAGAAGTACTTTCAGGCGACCAAGTTATCTATATTTTTATTATTTGTTTGATTTTTGTTTATCTACTTCTTTCAGCTCAATACGAAAGTTTCATGTTACCGTTGCCAGTAATTCTTTCATTGCCTGTTGGCATTTTTGGCTCGTTGCTTTTCTTGTATTTGTTTGGTTTAGAAAATAATATTTATGCCCAAGTAGCGATGGTCATGCTCATTGGATTATTGGGTAAAAATGCCATTTTAATTATAGAATTTGCAGTACTTCAAAGAAAGCAAGGAAAAACGATTCTCGAAGCGGCAGTAGGTGGAGCAGTAGCACGTTTTCGCCCAATTCTCATGACTTCATTTGCCTTTGTAGCTGGCTTAATTCCGCTTATGATGGCATCGGGAGCAGGAGCAATCGGAAATAAAACCATTGGTACAGCCGCCGCAGGTGGTATGATTTTCGGTACAGTTTTCGGGGTAGTAATTATTCCGGGCTTGTATGTGATTTTTGCTAAACTAAGCGAGCGGAAACCCCAAAAAAATTCCAAAGGACAATTAAAAGAAGCATATGTTAAAGCATAAAATTATATATCTAATAACCATAGTTGTATTGATTTCAAGCTGTAAGGTTAAGCAAGAAATTCCACAGAATAAACCACTTTTGGTAATGCCCAATAAGTTTACTACACGTGTGGATAGTATTCAGTCGAGTATTCCAATGGCCCGACAATTCTTCAAGGACTCGATTCTTATAGCTTTAATTGATACAGCTTTAAATAATAATTTCGATTTACAGATGACCCTTCAAAAAATCGAAATTGCACGAGCGGGTGTACGTCTAACAAAAGGTTTGGGAAAGCCAGATTTAGCTGGAAACTTTGCGATAGGTCAAAGAAAATTCGGAAATTACACCATAGACGGTGTGGGTAATTATGATACTCAGTTTTCGACTAATATTAATGAGAAACAGCGTATTCCAGACCCCATTATTCCAGATTATTATTTAGGGATACAATCATCTTGGGAGATTGATTTGTGGGGAAAACTTAAATCTCAAAAATCGTCAGCAGCGGCTCGTTTATTGGCATCGGAAGCAGGGAGGAATTTAGTCGTGAGCGAGTTGGTTGCACAAATCGCATCAGCTTATTACGAGCTATTGATTCTTGATAATGAATTAGATTTTTTGGAAGAAAATATCATATTACAGGAACGTGCCGTCGAATTAACCCGTATTTTGAAGCAATCTGGTCAGGGTAACCAGTTAGGTGTTGATTTACTTAATGCTCAGTTGCTAAGCTCGAAAGCTATGAAAATAGAAGTAAAGCAAGAAATCATTGAAGCTGAAAGTAAAATTAATTTCTTGGTGGGGCGTTATCCACAGAATATAAGTAGAGCAAAAATCGTTTGGGCAAATGTAATTCCGCCCAAATTAACTGCTGGCATTCCGTCTAAATTACTTGAAAATCGACCAGATATCAAACAAGCAGAATACGATTTGTTGGCTACCAATGCCAATTTATTTACAGCTAAAGCAGCTTTCTATCCTTCACTCAATATAACAGGTGCAATGGGGCTACAAGCTTTCAAAGCTTTAGTATTTCTGAATCCAGCATCTTTTGCGATGAATACCTTTGGTGGCCTCACAGCACCTTTGGCCAATCGTCGTCAGATTATTTCTGATTTAATGGCCGCCAAGGCTGAACAAAAAACAGCTTATACGAATTATCAGAAAACAATTGTGAATAGTTTTACGGAAGTATACAATCATTTGAATCTGATACAAAATACAAATGAAATGTATGACCTAAAAGTACAAGAAGTAGATGTTTTGCGTCAGTCAATCAATAACTCTTCAGAATTATTTCGTTCGGGTAGAGCAACTTATATAGAGGTAATTACCGCACAAAAAAATGCTCTGCAATCGCAAATTGAATTGATTAATCTAAAAAAACGCCAATATTCAGCGGTTATTGGACTTTATAAATCGCTCGGTGGCGGTTGGAGATAAACAACAGCATCTGTGGCATACTTCAAAAGTGTGCCACAGATGTTTATTGTATTCATAACTATGCAGGGTTATATCATTAACTTATCACCGTTCACACCTGCAATACGCATAGCTTCGTATTCCATTTCAACAATAAACTCGGTTTGCTCTTGGTCAAAGATTTCGTTGTCCCAGGCATTGAAATAAAGCTGAGTCTTAGTTTGAATATTTTCTACTTCCGCCTGTAGTTGTGAAATCAAGAAATCGGTGAATCGAATCACTTCTTGTTCCATTAGGGCTATTATTTCTGCCGAGGGCATTTCATATTTACGGTCTTCCCACTCATCTTGCTGAAATCGCTCTTTAAGTTTAAAAACCTCTAATAATTCTATACGTTCTTGATTTGACATCGAAAAATCTAAATTTTACCTAAAGGTAGGTACATTCATACATTTCTAAAAAATATCACGAAATCTTTATACAGATTTCAGCTGATATTTTCAGAAAAAGACATTATTTTGTTGAATATTCATCTTAACGAAAACTATGAAAAAAATTCTATTCCTCTGTATTTTAGGACTGTTGGGCCATTATGGTTGCAAAAAGCCTGCATCAAACCAAAATATTGAAACGGCTCTTATCAAGCAATTAGCTGCTAAACGAGTAAAACTTCCCAATGGTTGGGCTTTAACACCAGTTGGAAAGACTATCGAATTACGGCATGATTTACCACTAAATATCGTAATTTCTCCCTCAAAAAAGTACATGGCTATCACGAATAATGGACAAGGAAAACAGAGTGTAGCTCTTATTGACCTTGAAAATGAGGCTATTCTCGATGATGAGCCAATTGCAAAATCTTGGGTAGGCTTGACTTTTAGTAATGATGAACAAAATATTTATGTATCTGGAGGGAATGATAATAAAATCAATATTTATTCAACTAAAAATAAAACATTAACACCCGATTCTGCCATTATTTTAGGGAAACCTTGGCCTAATAAAATTTCACCAACTGGGCTTTGTGTCGATTCTGATAAGCATTTACTTTACGCTGTCACGAAAGAAAATAACAGCCTTTATATTTGTGATACGAAAGACCGAAAAGTTTTAAAGCAATTCAACTTGCCTAACGAAGCCTACACCTGTGTTTTATCTCCGAACAAAAAACAACTATACATAACTTTGTGGGGAGGAGCAAAAGTGGCAGTATTTGATACTGAAAAACAGGTGGTTACTTCTCAAATAGAGGTAGATAAAAATCCTAATGATATCATTCTTACCAAAGATGGAAAATATCTTTTTGTTTCGCATGGAAATGATAATACCGTTTCGGTAATCGAAACAGCATCTAACAAAAAGATAGAGACACTTTCGGCATCTTTATATCCAGACTCTCCCTTAGGAACAACACCCAATGGCGTGGCTCTAAGTGAAGATGAAACAAAACTTTTTATTGCAAATGCCGATAATAATTGTTTAGCTGTTTTTGATGTAACTGAAAAAGGGAAAAGTCGTTCATTGGGTTTTATTCCTACAGGATGGTATCCAACGGCAGTAAAAGTTATTGGAAATAAAATTTACGTGACAAACGGGAAAGGAATGACTTCTTTGCCTAACCCTAAGGGGCCAAATCCTAATCTTTCGAAAGCTCCACAATACAAAGGGCCAAATTTCGAAGCAAATCGTGATGAAACGGAATATATTGGTGGACTTTTCAAAGGTACTCTCTCAATCATTGATATGCCTGATGAGCGTACCTTAGCGGCATATTCGCAGTTGGTTTATGAAAATACACCTTATAACAAACAAAAAGAATTAATGGCCGAAGGTGAAGTGGGCAATCCGATTCCGATGAAAGTTGGAGATGCTTCGCCAATTAAGTATGTATTTTATATTGTGAAAGAAAATCGTACTTATGACCAAGTTTTAGGCGATGTTAAGAAAGGCAATGGAGACCCGAGCCTTTGTCTTTTTCCGGAGAATATTACACCCAATCAGCATAAATTAGTCAATGAATTTGTATTGCTCGATAACTTCTATGTTGATGCCGAAGTGAGTGCCGATGGACATAACTGGTCGATGGCGGCTTATGCCAATGATTATGTAGAAAAAACTTGGGTGATTAGCTATGGTGGAAGAGGGGGAAATTATGACTACGAAGGAAGTAGAAATATTGCACATCCTAAAAATGGCTTTATTTGGGACCACGCCAAGCGTGCAGGAGTTACTTATCGAACCTACGGTGAATTTGCAGAAGCTAGTCAAAATGTACCTTCTTTAGCCACTGCCAATGCTGTTTGTAAAACCTTTAAAGGATATAATCTGGCGTACCAAGATATTAAACGTGAAAAAGAATGGGAAGCTGACTTTGATTCTTTGCTCAATATCAATGCTTTGCCTCGCCTAAATACCATTCGTTTGGGTAATGACCATACTTCGGGGGCAAGGGTAGGAGCTTATTCGCCTTTTGCGGCTGTTGCTGATAATGATTTAGCCGTTGGGCGATTAGTTGAGCATCTTTCTAAATCAAAAATCTGGAAAGAATCAGTGGTATTTATCCTTGAAGATGATGCTCAAAATGGACCCGACCATGTGGATGCTCACCGTTCGACTGCCTATGTTGCTGGTGGATTTGTGAAAAGAGGTTTTGTTGACCACACCATGTACTCAACATCTTCGATGCTACGCACCATTGAATTGATTTTAGGCATGAAACCTATGAGCCAATATGATGCCGCCGCTCGTCCGATGTATCGTTGTTTCAGTAAACAAGCCAATACAACGGCCTTTCAAGCGGTTGAACCTTTGACCGATATTAATGCTAAAAATGTGGCGGTAAATCGAAACTCTATTCGTTCACAGAAACTCAATTTAGCTCAACCAGATGCCATTAATGATTTAGAGTTTAGTGAAATTGTATGGCAGACAGTTAGAGGATTAAATAGCAAAATGCCATCACCTAAGCGTAGTGCATTTGTAAGGTTAGGAAAAGGAGATGACGAAGAAGAGGATGAAGATGGTGATGACGACGATGATTGAAAATATTCTTATCTGATTTAAAACACCAAAAAGGTTAATTCAAGCTTATGAGGTAGTAATAATCAATACTTCATAAGCTTTTTTATAAGGAATAATTCAATATTTATTATGACATTCCCAGAAGGCTTAAAAAGATTAGCGGTTATGTGTGTCTTAAAAAACGAAAACAAATTTTTGTTATTAAAACGCCTCAAGGAGCCCAATAAAGATACATACACACCAGTTGGCGGAAAGCTAGACCCACATGAAAGTCCATATAAGGCCGCTTTGCGAGAAACCTTTGAAGAAACAGGTATAAAAGTAGAGCAAATGAAATTTTGTGGAATACTGACTGAAAGTTCGCCTACAAAGTATAATTGGACTTGCTATGTTTATTTAGCCGAAATCGAATTCATTCCACCTCCGCCATGTAATGAAGGAGATTTAGAGTGGATTACTCTTGATAATCTACTCAATCTACCAACTCCTAAAACAGATTGGTTTATTTATCAGTATCTTTTATTGGGTAAAATCTTTGTTTTTAATGCCGAGTATGATGAAAATCTGAATCTTCTGAAAATGAATGAAGAAATAGAAAATGTTTCAGTATTTAAATTCTAATTCAAATATTTAAAAATGAGAATGCGAGACATGCATTTTAGATGATGATTTAACTATTCGAAACTATGTTAAGTCTATTAAAGGATATTTCTACTTAAATTTTGGCCATTATGGCTAATAATCGGCATTTTTTGCATGATTAAGTTGAAAAATAAAATATTTAAGAAAACTACTGTTTGCGTTTAAGGGATAACAATAATTTAATTTTTCGGAATTTTAAAGATGTCGTCTCAAATTCTTAAGCCGCAGATGACGCGGATTTTTAAGCAATTATCGTCATCTGTGTGCCATCATTTTTAATTGTGACAGTATCTTTCATAATTCCGATTTTTTTAATAAATATTTAATAACTTGCTCTGCTTTTATCATTTTAACCCCAAATTTTCTGTATTTTATTAGTAAATATGAATAGAAACCTATACGCATTTTTGTTAATTCTATTTTCACTCACACAACAAAATGTCTTTTCTCAGGCCGATGATTGGCGTGCCATGATTAATGGTCAAAAAGTTAATTTCTATGAAGTCCAAAAGCTTTTTCTTGAAGAATTAAGTAAAAACCCTAATATGCCTAATTATGAAAAATTTAAAGAGTGGGAAGCTTCTGTTAAACCAAGGATTGATTTAAATGGAAATATTTTGGACATTGATCTGAAAGAAATTGAAAATTTTGAGAAAAATAGTCGTTCCAGACTTGCAAATGTCAATCCTAATTGGAGGCTAATTGGCCCAATGAATTCCCCAAAAAATTTGAATGCAGTATCGTTAGGGAGGATTGATTGTATTGCTTTTGATTCTCGTGATAAAAACATTTTTTATGTTGCATCGCCTTCGGGAGGTGTTTGGAAAACAGAAAATGCAGGGACTACGTGGAAACCCATATCTAACGACTGGACAACACCCTATGTAGAGTATCTTACAATTGATAAAAATCCCGATATTCTTTATGCTACAGGCCCCAATAAAGAAAACTTATATTGGAAGACAAAAGATGCAGGAAAAACATGGGAAGAAAAAGAAATGCCTTTTGTAAATCCTTCAAGAAAAAATGAAGTGTATAGAATATATGCCAATCCGCATCAATCAAATATGCTTGTTGCACATACGCTCGAAGGGATAATGTATTCGATGGATGGTGGTGATAGTTGGACAAAAGCAATTCAGCCTAACGGTTTCCCATATTCTTATAGTGGATACGGAGACCTTGAATTTCACCCAACAAATCCTAATATAATCTATGCCTCTTTACATACGGTAAACTTTACAACTGGAATGCCTGGCATAGAGTTTATAGTTTCTGAAGATGGAGGTAAATCTTATAAATTAACAAAGAGTTTTTCTGCGGGATATAGTATTGGAATGATGCAAATAGCGGTTTCTCTTGCAGCACCTAAAAAGGTATATCTACTTGTTTCAAAAAATACGAATAGCTCATTTGATGGGGTGTATGTTTCAAGTGATGAAGGAAAAACTTTTGAAAAAGTGAGTGATGAAAACTCTATTGTTGGATTCAGTGGTTCCACTTATACTACCACTATGACCAATGTATTGGGGGGACAATTTTTTCATAATTTCTCACTCAATGTATCTCCTTTAGATTCAAATCGGATAGTGCTTGGAGCACAAGGCTTTTTGCAAACTACCAATGGAGGCAAAAAGTGGGAATCACTCATTGCTGGCGACTTTAAAGAAAATGTTCATACAGATATTCAATTTATTGCTTTTCATCCAATAACGAATAAAGTAATTGTATGTAATGATGGTGGTTTAGTAAAAGAATCTGAACAATATGGCGTAAAAAAGTTTGAATCTTTAAGTAATACACTTGCCACTTCTCAGATTTATGCAATGTGTCAAGGTTTTGAAAATCCAAATGATTTAACAATAGGTCTTCAGGATAATGGATATATAACAACAATCGATGCTAATAATTGGCTTGGTATCGTATTTGGTGATGCAATGGCAGCTGCTATTTCAGATGATTCAAAGAAAATGTATTTAACAAATCAAATGGGAAGGGTTTTTCGAGCAAATATTAACTTTAAAAGTAGTAATGAAGTAAAATTTGATAACAAGGAAATAACCCCCATTAATAGTGAATATAAACCATTTGTTACAAGAATTGTAACATATCCTCATACCTTTAATAAGTTACTAATTGGGCACGAACATCTCTATAAATCGTCGAATGCTGGCGAAAGTTGGACAAAATTAACTTTGCCCAAAAATAATTTTACAGCTATAACGGCATTTGCCATTGCACCAACAGACACAAGTACGCTTTTTGCTGCAGACGAACGAGTTGATTTTGTGGATAACAAGATTGTTGGCAGTATGTATAGGTCATTAGATGGGGGTAAAAGCTGGGATATTTCATATTTACCTCACAATGAAAAAAAGAATGCCCAAACAGCTATTCGTAAAATATTGCCTCATCCTAAAAAGAAAAATCATTTATGGGTAATTACAAACCTTGGTAGGGTCTATCAATCTACTAATAATGGTAATTCTTGGAAAGACTACTCGGGTTCATTACCAATTGTTATATTAAACGATATTGTTGTTCAAAATAATAGTGCAGATGCACTTTATTTAGCAACCGCAAGAGGGGTTTACTATAGAGATTCTACTATGAACGATTGGATGCCCTATAATACAGGTCTTCCAGCTGTAAATATTACTCAATTAGAAATTAATTATCGTGGCAAAGGTTCACTGAGAGCATCAAGCTATGGTAGAGGTCTTTGGGAAGCTGATTTAATGCAGAAAACAGTAAAAAATGTAATAACGGGCGAATTATTCAATATACCCACCTGTGCTGGAGGAAATATAAATATTCCTTTCTCAATTCAAGGAGAATTTCCTGCTTATTCGCCAAACTATATCGCTGAAATAGCCCCTTTGGAAGAAAACTTCAAAAAGCCAATCAAAATAGGTATTGCAAGTGTTAGCCCAGTAAATGCCCAATTTCCTAATACTCTAAAAGAGGGAATGTATCAAATTCGAGTTCAAAATGAACTTGAAAGTTCAAGTTTTGAGCCAATTACGTTTTACTATAAGCCAGAACTTATTCCGACCCCGAAAGCAAATGATTTTGCATATTGTCATAATAATGGCGTAAATATTAATACTTATGTTAATGGAAGTGATATAAAATGGTATAAAACAGCCACTGATATAGCTCCAATTTCTAATGTGTATGAAGTCTTGGAAAATCAAAAAGGGAGTATTTCATTGTATGTTTCACAGACAGTAAAAGGGTGTGAAAGTGATAAAACTATTATCAATATAAAGGCTAATAATAAACCAGAGCCATTGAAACTTTTAGAGCAATATCAATATTGTTTGAATCAAAAATTTGATATTGATGATTTAAAAATAAGTGGAGAAAACCTACAGTGGATAAGTGCTGATAGATGGGTGATGTACGTAAAACCCACTATTGATACAAAGGTCTTGGGTAATAATATCTTTTATGTTAGATACAAACCCTCAAATTTTGATTGTTACAGCGATATTTCAACTGTAAACATCTACGTTGATGATAAACCCAAAGCTCAAATAGATGGAGCAGCTACAATACAACAAAATGAAGAAACACAGCTAAGTGTTAAGCTTACAGGGTATAGTCCTTGGAAATTAACACTCAATAATCAAACGTATGATGTTGAGAAAAGCCCATTTGCTATAAAAGTTAAAGGCGAAAAAACTCAAAACTATCAATTACAGTCAGTTTCGAATATTTGCGGAACAGGGCTTGTTTCGGGTGTATTTCAGTTGACGGTAATTCCAATCACATCATTGGAAAGTATAGAAAAAAGTAGATTTAAGGTTTATCCTAATCCAGTAAAAACCCAATTAACCATCGAGTTTGAAGGTTCACAAGGAAATGTGACTGCGGAGTTGTTTAATTTGGCGGGCAAGACAATTTTTTCGAAGACAATCAAACCCAAAGAAACAATAGATTTTAGAGATATAAATATTGGGGTGTATTTGCTGAAGATTAAGGAAAATAATAGTGTCATTGAATACAAAATTGTAAAAGAATAGGCCTGTAGAAAAAGAGATTTCGGCAGAATTTCAATCCAAAAACTCGGCAAGTTAAAATAATGTTTAAAAGCTAAAACATTTTTAATCAAACCTTTGCATAATTAAAGGCAAAGTTCTACCTTTGCACTCCGATTTTCGAGACTTGTGTAAACATCTCTCTGAATTGGAAGAAATTTCCTATAAGTCTTGATACTCTAATAAGTGTCGCTTCCCCTGACTAATGGTTGATTTCGAAACCAATGACCAAAGTAAATAGAGTTTGTTACCTTTATTTACAGCCGTCAGATTCTTTTTTTAACAACATTCCTTAAAACATCTGAAAGACAATGGCGAAAGACATCGCAGGTTATGTGAAACTTCAGGTAAAAGGCGGTCAAGCAAACCCAGCACCACCAATTGGTCCGGCATTGGGTTCAAAGGGCTTGAACATCATGGAATTTTGTAAGCAATTTAACGCACGTACTCAAGATAAAATGGGTATGGTTTTGCCAGTAGTAATTACTTATTACACTGACAAGTCGTTCGATTTCCAAATCAAAACTCCACCCGCTGCTATCATGTTGTTGGAAGCAGCTAAAGTAAAGACTGGTTCTGACCAACCAAACCGTAAGAAAGTTGGGTCGGTTAGCTGGGATCAAGTGAAAACAATCGCTGAAACCAAAATGCCAGACTTAAATTGCTTTACTGTTGACTCAGCAATGAAGATGATTGCCGGTACTGCTCAAAACATGGGTATTACAATCACTGGCAACAAGCCGTTTTGATGAACTAGAATGTTGAATAAAAAATGCAGAATGGGTTTCCCATTCGCATTTTAAGTTCAAATTCAAATTTCTGATGAACCTCTCGCTTCGGCGAAAATTATTTTTTCACTGGGAGTTAGAATTAAATTTCTAACGCTAAAACCAAATTAAGCCAATGGCAAAATTAACTAAAAAAAGAAAAGAGGCGAATGCTAAGTATGACGCTACAAAAGCTTACTCGTTGACAGACGCAGCAGGTATTTTGAAAGAAGTAGCATACACAAAATTTGACTCATCTGTGGACGTACACGTTCGCCTTGGGGTTGACCCTCGTAAAGCTGACCAAATGGTTCGTGGTGTAGTTGCATTACCACACGGTACTGGTAAAACTGTTCGTGTTTTGGTTCTTTGTACACCAGATAAAGAAGCAGATGCGAAAGCAGCAGGTGCTGACCACGTAGGTTTAGACGAATACATCCAAAAAATCGAGCAAGGTTGGACTGATATCGATGTAATCATCACAATGCCAACTGTAATGGCAAAATTAGGTAAGTTAGGTAAAATCCTCGGTCCTCGTGGTTTGATGCCAAACCCTAAGTCTGGTACAGTTACTTTGGATGTTGCAACGGCCGTTAAAGAGGTGAAAGCTGGTAAAATCGACTTTAAAGTTGACAAATCAGGTATTATTCACGCTTCAATTGGTAAAGTTTCATTCTCACCTGAGAAATTGGCTGAAAACGCCAACGAATTGATTCAAACTTTGTTGAAATTGAAACCTTCGTCTGCAAAAGGTACGTACGTGAAAGGTATTTCACTTGCAAGCACAATGGGTCCTGGTATTCAAGTTGACAAAACAACCATTAATGGATTGTAATCATGACAAAAGAAGAAAAAGGAGCAATAATCGATGAGCTTGCAGAGAAGTTTGCGAATACACCTTACTTCTATATCACTAATGCATCTGGTTTAAACGTGGGTAAAACCAACGAATTACGCCGTC
>NZ_LXHX01000112.1:0-61230 GCF_001649495.1 Emticicia sp. MM
TTTCACAGAGCGTATAAACAACTAACTGGTTCTGAAAAATGCCAGTGTCGTGCTGCTCGTTCACAAAGAAACCACTTAGCTTGTTGTTATCATGCTTGGTTATCTCTTAAAATAAAAGCCAAAGAACTTAATCAATCTTTATATCAAATTAGAAGTGGAGTATTTACAGATTTTTTGAAAATGCAATTAAGAAAACCGAAAATTCAAGCTCTTTAAATATCTCCAAGCGAAAGTCCTAAATAAAAATATGGCAGTTTTTAAATAAAATGTGGTTCACTTTTGAAGTGGACCACATTTTATTTAAAATAATTTGTTTTTCTGAACACCGTTCATTTTATTTGCATCGTTAATTAAAGAATAGTATAGCTCCATGGGTGTTGCAGATAGAAAAGAAAGAGAAAAAGTAGAAATGAGGCGGCAAATATTAGCCGCCGCTCAAAAACTATTTTTGGAACAAGGCTACGAAAAAACCAGCATCCGTAATATTGCTGAAGTAATTGAGTATAGTGCGGGTACAATATACCTTTATTTCAAAGATAAAAATGAAATTCTTTTTGCCTTGCATGTAGATGCCTTCAACGCTCTCATGCATGCTATGCAAGCAGGTATTGGCGTAGAAACTGACCCTTTCGAACGCTTAATTTCATTAGGGAAAAGTTACCTCAAATACGCCTTTGAAAACCCCGAATTGTATGATTTAATGTTTGTGATGACCGCCCCCATGGAAACCCTCGAATGCAGAGATGAAATTTGGTGTGACGGCGAACGAGCATTTAATACACTTAAATTAGTGGTAGGAGATTGCATGCAAGCAGGGTATTTCGCTGGTGAAAATGTCGAGACCGTTTCGGTCATGATGTGGAGTTTAGTACATGGCCTTGCAACCTTACATTTACGCCGCCGAACCATGATTTTTCCAGAAGAACGCCGTATTCAACTTCTAGAAGAAGTCTATGACCGATTTGTTGAAATGGTAAAAACATACAAACGCAAATAAGAACCAAATAATGAACCACGCTTTAGAATTTTTTAAACAACACATCGGGAAAAATGCCTCAGAAGTAAGTCCATCTCCGCTAGGTAGATGGCTAAACGGCAAGCTAATTTCAGCAGAAGAAGGCTCTTTAATAGTAGAATTTACCGTTCGTGAAGAGATGACTAATCCTGGTAGAATCTTACACGGGGGAACAATGGCGTCAATGCTTGATGATGTGATGGGAATGACAGTCTTTTCACTTGGTAAAGAAAACTTTTACTCTACTATCAACCTCAATGTCGATTACCTCTTACCTGCCCAAGTTGGAGAAAGTATTTTCGTGAAATCGAAAATTATTAGAGCAGGAAAAACAGTAGTAAATGTCGTATGTGAAGCACGTAATGCACAACAAAAACTATTGGCACAATGTAGTTCAAACTTAGTTGCCACTAGTATAAAAGTATAAGAATTTGGGGTCAGGCCTTAGTCAGGCCCTTTTTTTTGAAACTTCTACTTAACAGTGTTCAGAAACTAATAATTGATTAATGGTGGCTAATAAAGCTAAAATTAACTAAAAGCCTCTTAGAAGGTGATTTTATCCTATGAAAAAGCTATTTTTATTTTATCTATTATTTCCATTGGCCGCGGCAGCACAAACCTCCCCTATACTTGAATCATACATTCAAGAAGGTTTAAAACAAAACTTAGGCTTGAAGCAAGAACGCCTCGAAATCGAGAAATCGCTTGAAAATATCAACCAAGCCAAAGCGAACTTTATGCCTAAGCTTACTTTCAATCCGAATTACACCTTAGCTGCGGGTGGTAGAAAATTATCTTTCCCGATTGGAGATTTACTAAATCCAGTTTATTCAACACTCAATCAACTTACCAAAACAAACAATTTCCCGCAGGTAGAAAACGTGAATCAATTATTAGCACCTAATAATTTTCATGATACAAAGTTTAATTTTCAATATCCTATTTTCAATACTGATATTCGCTATAACCTACTTATTCAGAGAGATTTACTAACTGCACAAGAAGCCAAAAAAAGAATTTTAGAAAACGAAATTCGATACAGTATCACTACCGCTTATTTGCAGTATCTGCAAACACTTGAAGCACAAAAAATCTTTGATGCCTCAAGAAACCTCCTCACTGATTTTGTGAAACTCAATGAAAAATTAGTGGGCAATAATGTGGCCACCAAAGATGTCATCTATTCGGCTGAATATGAAGTAAGTAAACTCGACCAGCAAGTGGCCGTTTTGGAAAAGAATAGAGAAACAGTAAAGGTTTTCTTGAATTATTTGATGAATCGAGAATTAATGACTGAAATAGTTGCTGATACCAATTTAGTAAATAAAATCGGACAAACAGCCGCCCTACCCCAACTTAAAGAAGATGCTCTCAGTAATCGACAAGAACTGAACATGTTACGCACAAACATAAAAGTTAGTGAAACAGCCATTAAATTACAAGAAATGAATGCCCTCCGTCCGCAAGTATTTGTAGGTGGAAGTACGGGTTTTCAGGGTTTTGGCTATACATTCAAAGACCAAGCTTACATTTTAGGACAAATTGGCCTAAGTTGGGATATTTATCATGGCTACGAGAAAAAATCAAAAATACAGCAAGCCAAAATTCAAAAAAACATACTCGATACAAAGTTCGAGGAAGTACAAAAACAAATACAATTGCAAGTTTCTCAGGCATATTTTGAGTTAGAAGCTTCCAAAAAAGCCTTAAATACCGCCAAAGAAGGAACCCTGAAAGCTGAGAAATATTTTAAGGTAGTAGAAAGCAGATACCGAAACGGGCAGGCGATCATGATTGAGTATTTACGTGCCTCGAATGAAGTTATCACCGCTCGTTTGCAAGAGTCAGTAGCTCGATATGATATACTTTTAAAGCAAGCGAATTTGGATAAAGTTGGAGCGGTAAAGTAAATTTATCGAAAGACTCATACCGAGAAAATTGGATTAAAAAAATTGAAAAACTAGGATTCGAACAAAAATAAAATCTATGAAAAATTATATTTTATTAACAACTACAATCGCACTTTTGGCCATTTCTTGTGGAAAAAAACAAGAAACCAAAAAAGAAGAAACCGACGAAACTCTCACGGTTGAAGTTCAGCCTGTAAGCAAAAAATCGTTGAGCGAACCCATCATTGCCAGTGGTGTACTTTCATCAAAATCTGAAATGAAACTAGCCTTTAAAACAGGTGGCATGATTCGTCGAGTATATGTACAAGAAGGACAATTCGTGAAAGAAGGTCAACTATTAGCTGAACTTGATTTATCTGAAATTGATGCACAGGTTCGTCAAGCAAAATTAGGCTTAGAAAAATCTGAACGAGATTTAGAAAGAGTCAAAAAACTTTATGCCGATGAAGCCGCTACCCTCACCAACGTGCAAGATGCCACAACAGGCTATGATGTAGCCAAACAGAGTGTGCAAGTAGCTGAGTTTAACCAAAAATTATCGAGAATTTATGCCCCAACAAGTGGCCGTATTCTTAGAAAAATTTCTGAACAAGGCGAGCTTATCACTCCATTTGCTCCTGCCTTTATTCTTGGTACTGGCGAAAGTGCCTACCTCGTAAATGTTGGTTTAGCCGATAGAGATGTAGTAAAGGTAAAGCTCGGCGATGCTGCAACAGTTTATCTCGATGCCTACCCCAATGAGCCATTCCATGCACGCGTAACCCAAATTGCTCAAACAGTCAATCCTGCTACTGGCACATTTGAAGTAGAATTACAACTCACCCCGAATGGTAAAAAATTAATTTCGGGTTTTGTGGCTAAAGCAGAAATTTCTTCAGCCAAAGGAGCAGCCACATTATCCGTGCCGATTGAGGCATTAGTTGAAGCCGACAAAGACAAAGCTTTTGTCTTCACTCTCAATCCAAACCAAACTGTCAATAAAACACCTGTAAGAATTGGCCATATTTTCGGAAGTAACGTAGCCATAACGTCTGGCATAACTGAGGGCACGCAAATCATAACCAAAGGAGCAAATTTTCTGACCGATAAAGCGAAGGTTAAAATAAATCATAATGAATAATGTAAAATTCATAATGCAAAATGGGTCAAGAAAATAAGCCAAATATCATTTTAGAAAAGTCTTTTGCTTTTTCAGTGCGTATAGTAAAACTATATAAATGGTTTTACAAAAATCATTCTGAAGTCTTACCCTTAGCAAAACAATTACTGAGAAGTGGGACATCAATAGGTGCGAATGCTGAAGAAGCTGATAGTGCATATTCGAAAAAAGAATTTTCCGCAAAGTTTGGTATTTGCTTAAAAGAAGCAAAAGAAACTAAATACTGGATTCGCTTGCTCTATGCTTCAGAATATTTGGATGAAAACATGTTTATTTCACTCAAAAATGATGTTGAGGAATTACAGAAAATAATAACAGCAATATTAAAATCATCAAAAGAATAGTAGCAATGGTATTTTATACATTTTACATTCTTCATTATACATTAAAACCATGCGTTTAGTCGACTTTTCTGTTAAGAACTACCAATTCACTATTATCATCTTCATCATGATTATGGCCATTGGTGTGAGTTCTTTGCTCAATATGCCCAAAGCAGAAGACCCCGCTTTGAAGGCAACTTTTAATAGTATCGTGGTAGTTTACCCTGGTACTTCGCCTGCCGATATGGAGAAACTTATCGTTGACCCAATTGAAGATAAAATGTCTGAAATCAGCGATATTAAGAAAGTTATTTCTACTGCTGATGAGGGGGTTGCACAAGTTCGTTTGGAGTTTGTCCATTCTATTAATTCTGAAGAAAAATACAATGAAGTTGTGCGTGAATTAAACGCCATTCGTTCGAAGCTTCCCTCGGATATTTATAGCATGGATGTACTCCGCTTTACGCCCGAGGGTGTAAATATTATCCAATGTGCTGTAATGTCGGAAACTGCTCAGTACAAAGATTTGGAAAAAGAAGCTGATAGATTGAAAGATAAACTTTTGAAAGTAAAATCAATCAAAACGGCTGAAATCTGGGCATTCCCGAAACAACAAATCACGATTTCGGTGAATTTGGATAAAATGGCTCAGTTCAGAATTCCGTTAAATCGAGTTTTAGGTTCTATTCAGTCCGAAAATGCGAATATTCCTGCGGGAAATATAGAAATCGGTAGTCGTAAATTCAGCGTAAAAACCTCGGGAAGTTATGAAAATATTGAAGAAATAAAGAATACCATCGTAAGTTCATCAGGCACGACCGTTACTTATCTTCGAGATGTAGCCGATGTAAAATTCGATTATGAAGAAGAAACTTACTTGGGTCGTTTAAATGGTAAACGTGCCGTTTTCGTGACGGCAACCATGAAAGATGGAAGCAATATTTTTACAACGGGCGATCAAATTCGACCAATTATTGATGATTTTGCCAAAAGTTTACCAGTCGATATGCGATTCGAACAAAGTTTTGACCAAGTAAAAAGTGTTTCACACCGCCTTTTTGGTTTAGCTCGTGACTTCGGAATTGCTATTCTTTTGGTGCTCATTACCCTTATTCCACTGGGTATCCGTCCGGCCATTATCGTAATGATTTCTATTCCATTATCGTTGGCAATGGGGCTTACGATGCTCGATTTGGCTGGCTTTGGCATCAACCAATTGAGTGTAGTAGGGCTTGTGATTGCCCTTGGCTTATTGGTTGATGACTCTATTGTGGTAGTTGAAAATATTGCTCGTTTCTTACGCACAGGTATGCCACGCCAGCAAGCGGCCATTGAAGCCACCAAACAAATTAGCTTAGCGGTCTTAGGCTGTACGGCAACATTGATTTTCGCCTTCTTACCCCTTTGCTTTTTACCAGAATCGGCTGGAGATTTTATTCGAAGCCTACCGATGGCTGTCATCATGACCATTATTGCATCGCTTTTTGTTTCGCTTACGATTGTTCCTTTTTTAGCGAGTTTACTCATGCCTCGTGAAGAACACGGCGAAAATATCGTACTTCGTTTGATGAAAAAAGGTATTGAAGGTTCATACCGTAAGGTTCTGCACAAAGCACTTGAATACCCCAAAACAGCTTTATTGATTGCACTTTTGATTTTTGGAGGAAGCTTAGCCCTTATTCCTGTCGTTGGTACGAGTGTATTTCCACGTTCAGAGAAACCTCAATTTTTGATTAATATCGAAACTCCACTCGGTACAACACTCCAAGAAACCAATCAAGCAGCTCGTTTTGTAGAAAATGAATTATTAAAACATAAGATTGTCAAGAATTTTGCCACTAACGTTGGAAAATCTAACCCTCGAATTTATTACAATACTTTGCCTATCGGTGGAACTTTATCGAATTATTCGCAACTTTTCGTACAACTACAAGATCATGTAGAAGTGCCTGAGCGTGAGCAATTTATTGATAAACTTCGTGCTACCTTTGATTCTTATGCAGGAGCAAAAATTCGTGTGATTCAGTTTGAGCAAGGAGCTCCATTCGAGGCACCATTGGCTGTGAGAATCATGGGTGAAAATCTTGACTCATTACGTGTTATTTCGGCAAAAGTTGAAAAAGTATTCAAAGAAACCAAAGGTACAATTTACGTAAATAACCCACTTTCTGCACAAAATGTAGATTTACGTGTAAATATCAATAAAGATAAAGCAGGTATGTTGGGCATTCCAACGGCTGATATTGACCGTACTATCAGGATGGGTATTGCTGGTGTGAATCTTGGGATTTACAAAGAAAAAGATGGTGAAGAGATGAATCTTAATGTAAGTTTACCAAGAAATGAACGCCCAAGCATGGATGTGTTTTCTAAGGTATTTGTTACTAACCAAATGGGAACACTTGTGCCTTTGAGCCAATTGGCCACAGTGGGTTTTGAAACTTCACCAAATCGAATTAATCACTATGACCGTGAGCGTTATTCTACGGTTTCGGCCTTTATTAAGAGTGGTTTTCTTACACCAGAAGTAACGAAAGAAGCTGTTGAAAAACTCAAACAAGTAAAATTACCAAAGGGCTATGAAATAAAAATGGCAGGGGAAGTAGAGCGTTCGGCCGAAACTTTTGGTGGACTTGGCACAATCATCATTATCACAATCTTTGGTATTATTGCCATTCTGATTCTTGAATTTAAAACCTTTAAAAGTACGCTTATTGTACTTTCGGTTATTCCATTGGGCTTAATTGGAGCAATTTTAATTTTATTATTTACCGGAAACTCCCTTTCATTTACGGCAATCGTAGGTATCATCGCTCTGGCGGGTATTGAGGTAAAAAACTCTATTTTACTCGTAGATTATACCAATTATCTGCGTAAAGAAAATGGACTTTCGATTGATGAAGCTATCGAAGAAGCGGGCGAAACGCGATTTATACCAATTGTACTAACAACTATGACCGCCATTGGAGGTATGATTCCGCTCATTATGGAGCATTCGCCGCTTTACTCGCCGCTGGCTTTAGTAATTGTTGGGGGTTTAATTTCATCATTGATTCTAACCAGAATTGTTACACCAGTGATGTATAAATTACTTCCACCAAGTTTGAAATAATATTCAAAATGAAAAGTTTTTTATATATTTTGAAATAAATATTAAATTTTCATGGAAAACGAAGATTTCAAAAGTATTTATCTTGAAAACCGAAACGCATGGAGAAGTTGGTTGATAGAAAACCACGCTTCTGAAAAGAATATTTGGATAAAAATATATAAAAAACAAAGTCAAACACCCAGCGTTTATTATGATGAAGCAGTTGATGAAGCCCTGTGCTTTGGGTGGGTAGATAGCTCAATTAAGAAAGGAAACGATGAGTTTTATTATCAGTTTTTTGCCAAAAGAAACCCCAAAAGCAACTGGAGCAGAATAAATAAAGCAAAAGTTGAAAAACTCCTTAGCGAAGGCTTAATGGCCGAAGCTGGCCTAAAAATGGTTGAAATTGCGAAAGAGATAGGTACTTGGACAGCTTTAGATGATGTTGAAAATCTCATCAGTCCGTCCGATTTGCAAGAAAAATTAGACCAAAATCCAACTGCTAAAGGTTATTTTGAAGCTTTTCCGCGTTCGGTAAAACGAGGAATTTTAGAGTGGCTTCTTAATGCCAAACAAGCAGAGACTCGCCAAAAACGTATTGAGGAAATTGTAAGTTTAGCCGAAAAAAACGAACGAGCAAATCAGTATAAACCAAAGGTTTAGATAATAAACATCAATTTATTTAATGTAAAAAAAGTAGTTTAGTTTTAAACCATTTAGTCCGTAGGACTTTCATATTGGTTGTATAAAACCAAAAAAGTATGTTTAGAATGCCGTAGGTATTCAACAAATAGGAACGTTCTCTAATAAAAAATGGATAATTGTAAATATTAAGATACTGTTTTGTAGCACTTAAATTTTCAATTATCCATTCTTATTTATTGATTAGTCTTAGAATGACTTTGCAATATTTGTAAACTCTCTTGATTTTAAAGAAGCACCACCAACTAAACCACCATCAACATCTGGACAAGCGAAAAGTTCTTGAGCATTGGCTCCGTTTACGCTTCCACCATAAAGGATAGAAATTTCATCTGCTACTTCTTGGCCATATTTTGATGCTAGATGGTCTCTCAAAACTTTGTGCATTTCTTGTGCTTGGTCGTTCGATGCCGTTACGCCAGTACCGATAGCCCAAATTGGTTCGTAAGCAATCACGGTCTTCTTCAAATCTTCAGCCGATAAGTGGAAAAGGCTGTTTGTAATCTGACCACAAACGAAATCGAAATGAATACCTTCATTGCGTTGCTCTAAAGTTTCGCCACAACAGAAGATTGGCGTAAGACCTTCTGCTAAAATAGCATCTACTTTCTCAGCCAAAAATGCATCTGATTCATTGAAATATTGACGACGCTCGCTGTGACCAATGATGATGTAGCTTACGCCTACCGATTTCAACATCGGAACAGAAACTTCACCTGTATATGCCCCCGAAGCCTTCGGATAACAGTTTTGTGCACCTAAAGCAACTTTTGGCGTATCAATCATTTTTCCGAAAGAGCTTAAATAAGGAGCAGGTACACAAACAATCACCTGTACATTAGGGTTTGTTACCTCGTCTTTTACCATATTTACTACTTCTGAAAGTAAGATTTGACCTTCTTCAAAAGTTTTGTTCATTTTCCAGTTACCAGCGGCGATTTTTTTTCTCATTGCTCTTAGAATCTTTGGTTAATTTCTAGCCGATAGACTATCTATAACTATCGACATTATATTTTCAACTAATTGATTGTAAACTATTTAAAAACCTATTTTTCTTAAATAGCCTCGCAAAGATACTTGTTTTTTTATTTGTTGGGTAAAACAATTTTCTAAATTGTTTGATTATAGCACAATTCAGAGAATTGTGCTATAACCAAATTTCCATAGCTACATCAGCACGCTCATAAGGCGAGGTAAAGTTTTCTATCCTACTAAAACCCAGTTTTTTATACAAAGCCAATGCAGGAGCAAGCGTCGAATTGGTTTCGAGATAAACACGCTTTGCACCTAAATCACGAGCTTTTTGCACAATTGCCTCACCAATCAACTTGCCAACTCCCAAGCCTCTTGCAGCCTCGGTTACACCCATTTTACAAAGTTCGTAGGCATCATTACCTATTGGTTTTAGTGCAGAAGTGCCTAAATATTCTTCACATCTACGAGCTAAAAGAACCGCTCCACCTGTACTTATAAAATATTTTTCAGGATTTTCGAGCGAGTCTAAATCGCCTTGTTCAACCTTAAAATACTTTTTTATCCACTCATAATTTATCTGCTTAAAAGCCTGTTTATGAGTCTCATTTGATGGGTCAAGTTCTATGATTTCTATTGTTTGCATTTGATTCAGAAATTATAATTTTGCTGCTACATCTCGAATTGTATCTAATAAATACTCGATAGATTGCTCGGTTTTACGGTGGTTGATAATACACGCCCGCAAGACAAATTCACCATTGAGTTTTGTACTCGTAATAAATACTCGTCCGTCGGCCTCAAGGGCAGGAATGAGTTGTTGATTCAATGCCGTGATTTCTTCTTCAGCTGTTAAATTTCCTTTGTATCTAAAACAAGCAACCGCCAAATCAGCCTTCGATTTTAACTCAAAATCGGATGATTCTTCCACAAGTTTGATTAAATAATTGGTCAAATCAATGTCTTTCTGAATCATTTGTTGAATACGGTCAAAACCATAGGCCTTTACCGACATCCAAGCCTTAAATGCTTTGGCATTGCGAGACAGCTGGAAATAATGTTCATTAAACTCTAATCGAGCATTGGCATTTTCTTGCAGTTCGGTAGCTAAATAATCGGCTTCTTTGTAATAGGTATCACGCATGATTCTCCAATTTCTAACCAAAACACAACCAATTTCGAAGGGTTGATAAAGCCATTTATGGAAATCAAGTGCCACGGAGTCGGCTCGCTCCAAACCAGCATATTTTGCTTTTAATGAGGGCAATGATGAAGCCAAACCACCATAAGCCCCATCAATATGTAGCCAAAGATGATATTTTTGGGCAATATCGGCCAACGCATTGAGGTCATCAATTGCTCCAGTGTTTACAGTTCCCGCATTGCCAACAATACAAAATGGTTGAAAACCTTGTTCAATATCTACTTTAATCTGATTTTCGAGAGCCTCTACATCAATCGTTAAATCATTTTGGGTTTTCACTCTACGCAAATGGTCGGTGCCGATACCAATGAGTGATAAGCTCTTATCTACACAATTATGTGTTTCGGTCGAGCAATAAACGGTAAAGGGTTTTACGCCAAATAAACCTTTGCGTTTAATATCAAATTTCTTGAAAAAGATATTTCTTGCCACAGTCAAACCTGCCAAGTTAGCTTCTGAGCCTCCACTTACCATTGCACCGCCTGCTTCTGATGTGTAATCAATCATTTCGGCTGCCCATTTTATCACACGTTTTTCGATTTCGGTCATAGCAGGAGCCAAATGCCATTTCGTATTATTTTGATTTACAGTTGAAAGCAACAACTCAGCAACCGTTGAAATTTGATTTCCCCCCGACATCACATAGGCATACATGTTTTTACCTAAATTACCCGTTGCACTATCAAAAACCTTGGTTTTTACTTCATCAAGTAATTCAAAACTATCTTTTCCTGTTCGTGGTAAAGGTTCATTAAACCAGCCCTCCACCTCTTCTTGTGAACTTACATTAAACCCTTTTATCTCATCTAAATGCTCATATTTATCTAGTACCATTGCAGATACTTTTTGGAGGATATTTGCAAACTCTTCATTACTAAAATCTAAAGTATTATTATTCATAGGTCATTTATTTTATCAATAATCGGTAAATTTTTAGGCCAGAAATCTTTGGCAATTTATAACTTGATGGTGCACTTTCGGGGGGCATGAGGTCAAAGCCATTTCGCTCGTAAAATCTATGAGCCGCCTTTGCCGGTGGCGGCGTATCGAGCCACAATGCCTCATAACCTTTTCCTTTGGCATATTGAAGCAGGGTTTCAAACAATCGTTGGGCTAAATTTTCATCTTTATCTCCACGCATTGATTTATTCAAAAACATTTTTCGAAGAACAGCCTGCCCATCAGTCAGAGGTTCAATACCAATGGTTCCCATCACTTGATTTTCATTATTAAGAGCAATCCAAAAGCAGCCATTTTTATAAAATTCTGCAATATTGGGTAAGTCTGGTTGGTCTTGGGCAGTCAAACCTAAACCAAATTCATCGTTCTGAACACCTAAAACTAAGGTTTCTACCTGTTTTTGGTAACTTTCAGTATATGTTTGAATGGATGTTTTCATATAATTTTCTTTTAGATTTTATTTTGTAGGACAGGTTTCCAACCTGTCAGTATTACTTCGACAGGTTAAAAACCTGTCCTACTTTTTTGATTCCAAGTATTCTTTCATGCGTTCGGTGTGAGATTTTATTGCAAAATATGCCTCCATTTCTTCCAATGCCTTCAAAATATTAGTTGGCTGAGCTTCAACTACTTGGCGGTTTACTTCCCTAATATCATCCCAAATGAGTTGCAATTGGGGCAACATACTGAGGCCTTTTTTGCTTAGTTTTAAAAGGCGTTTGCGAGCATCTTCTTTCGATTTTGTAGAAGTTATCCAGCCTTTTTTCTCTAATTCTTTAGCTAACTGAATCACGCCAGGGTGTGAAATATTCAATTTTTGGGCAATATCCATGATTCCCAACTCCTTTTCTTGCGAAAGCAAATAATAAAGCGGAAACCATTTGGGTTCAAACTCTACTCCATTGCTCCGATAAAACTCTTCACCCGCACGCATGATATAATCACTCATTCGCTTAAGTCGACTGGCAACAATGAGCGGACCTAATTTTGAAAAAACATCTTGCATTGTGTAATTAATTACGTAATTGATTACGTAAATTAAAACCTAATTTTTTATATTTCAAAATAAGCCTTAATTTTTTCAGTATTCAAGCTGAATATTGCTTTGAATTGAGCAATATTCGGGTGGTTAGGGGCTGATTTTTAGGAGATTTTTGTAAAAAATATATTAAAAGAATTATGCTCGAAAAAATGAATACTGACTCGATGGCACGAAGCCTAAATGAAAATGGATATGCTTTGCTCACAAACGTTGTAACCGATGAAATTTGTAACGAATTGGCTCAAAACTATGATGATTCAAAGCTATACAGAAGCTTAATAAACATGAAACGCTACCAATTTGGGAGTGGAGAATACAAGTATTTTAAATATCCACTGCCTCAGATAATCGAACAACTACGCCAGCAGTTCTATGAAGTTTTGGCTCCAATAGCCAACGAATGGATGATTAAATTAGGTATTGATAAGCATTTTCCACCAACACTCGGTGAATTATTAAATGAATGCCACCAAAATGACCAAAACCGACCAACACCATTGATTTTGAAATATGAAAAAGGCGACTGGAATGCTTTGCATCAAGATTTATACGGAGAAGTATATTTCCCTTTTCAAGTGGTCTTTTTTCTAAGTCAAGCCAATGTAGATTATACGGGAGGAGAGTTTTTAATGCTCGAAAATAGGCCAAGAATGCAGTCGAAAGGAATTGTTTTACAAGCAAATAAAGGTGATGCAGTGATTTTTACCACTAATTTTCGACCCACATTGGGTACTCGTGGGTATTATCGAACTTCGATGCGGCACGGTGTGAGTGAAATCCGAAGCGGAAAAAGAATTAATTTGGGTATTATTTTTCATGATGCAAAGTAAGTTTAAAATAGCCAAAAACAGAATTCATTGCCGTCTGCTTTAGCCGACGGATACTATAAAAGAAAACAATATTGGCTTTATAGCTTAAATTAAAGCTTGGGCTAAAGCCAGTTCAATTATTTTACTTTCTTATCCCTTCAGTTAAAACTGACGGCAATGAATAAAACTAATTACTCTGAATATTTACACAATTTGGAAAATTGTGCTACGCCTTGGCCATTTCCCAGCCTATAATTGCTTTTTTACGGGTTGTTCCCCAACGGTAGCCACCAATCCCTCCTACTTTTTGTAGCACCCGATGGCACGGTATGATATACCCCAAACGGTTACTTCCAATGGCCGTTCCGACTGCTCTTTGGGCGGTGGGTTTTCCTATGGCATTGGCAATGGTCTCGTAGCTTACGACTTGTCCAAACGGAATTTTTAGCAGGGCTTCCCACACTTTTATCTGAAAATTTGTTCCACGTAAAAGCAATGTAATTGGCTCTGATTGACTTTGGTTTAAGTAGAAAATTTGGTCGATTAATGGCTTTGTATAGTCATTATCAAAAATGAGTTTAGCTTTTTCAAAATCTTGTTGTAGTTCGGCTATTATATGCTCTTTGCTTTCTGTTTCAAGGAATCGGAAGTCAGTAATTCCTCGGTCAGTCAAGGCAATGAGGCACTCACCAAAAGGTGTTTCATGAATTCCGTATCTTACCGTCAGCCCTTCACCTTTGGCTTTAAATTCGGCGGGCGTCATCGCTTCATACGTTACAAATAAATCATGTAATCGGCTTGAACTTGATAACCCAGACTCAAAAGTAGCCTCAAGAATATTTGCACTGTCGAGCAGTTTTTCTTTAGCAAATTCTTTGGTGAGAAATCGCATAAAACGTTGTGGACTTGTACCCGCCCACTTACTAAAAAGTCTATTAAAATGAAATTCGGAAAGGGCTACATGGTCGGCAATTTCTTTCAAACTTGGCTGAGATTGAAAATTATCTTCAATAAATTGAATAGCTTTTTCAATTCTACGGAAATCTATATTTTCTTGAATTTCTGACACTTCCATTGTATATGATTTTAAATTCTGAATCAAAATTACGGTGGATAGTGCTATTCTACAATCTGATTTTTGCGGAGTTAAGTGGTAAAACGCTGGCAAGGTTTTGAACTTTACCAGTGTTAAAACTGATTTTAAACTAATTCTTTCTTGGCAAAAAGTTGTTTAAGTTTAGCGGAAAGGCTTGGTTTTTCGGCCATTTTAAATTTGACTTTATACTTTTTAATAATTCGAGCGGAAAGAATTCCAAGAATGACACCGGGAGCTGTCCAGGTAAGAATAAACACGAAACTTGGGGTGTTATCAGGTAGGAATCTTGGAACAATATTTACACAAAAAGCAGTAATTGCAGCGGTATAAGCTCCCATCATTTTTCCTGCATGGGCAAAAAACCAGTGCATTTTCTCAGGTTTTACGTAGCCTAAGTATAATCTAAGGTCGCCGTAGGCATTCAAAACACTTACTGTTCCGAAAATAAAAAATAATATATTAAGTGAGCCAAATTGTTTGGCAGGATTAATCGTTAGAAATACACCATAAGCCCACATACAAATACCTGAAATACCTATACTCCAAGCACCTACTTTATCGGTTAAGGTAGGAATTAAGCCTTTTTTCATGGCCAACATACGCTTGCCCGACCAATTTGGATAAAAACTCACAATGCCTATGCCTAAGAAGAACTGATATTTTAGGTTTGTAGGATAAAGTATAAAGAAAATACTTGTTGTAATAAATATCATAAACATCGACCAGTAGAAAACCATTCCCGCGCGATTATGTACCTTTCCCCCTTTATTGGTAATCATAGCTACTAAGCCTGCCAGCAACGACAAGATTCCACACAATACATGAACTGCAGTTGAAGCTTTATAAATGAGCGTTTCCATTGTTAAATATCTTTTGTGTATATGAATAGTTAAAAAGAAAATAAGCTAATAGCAATATTTTTATCTTCGTTTAAATCAAAAGCACATTGCTCGAAATTTGGTGGCCCCATAAGCATAGTTAGGTTTGAAAAACCAAAAGGTTCGGCAGGCATTTGTCCATTCATATCGAGTTTATTATCACCGTTCAAATCTTGGAATAAAACAATGGCATATTTACCTTCCAATATTCCTTCAAACTTTAAGATTATTTCTCCCTCTTTTGTTAATTCGGCAGTGGCTGATTTTATTCCTCCACCTTGTGGAAAACTATTTTCATCATTAGAAATGGTAGCAAAAATTTTTCCTGTTCTTTGTTGAATACCTTTTACTGTGACTACCACACTGTATTTACTTTGAGCAAAAATATTAAATGATATTAGTGTTAAAAAAGTAATAAGGATAGTTGTTTTGAAGAGCGTTTTCATTTGAGTAATCTTTTTTTGTGTTATTTGACTGACACAAATGTAGAATAGCTCAAAAAAATGCACAAATGAAAGGGCTGTGTATCAATACTTTGGGAAGTTTGACAATAAGCAGGGAAGAATAGCAAGCTTTTGGGATGAATATCAAAGCCTTATTTTAAGCGTTCAACTATTTCAGAATATTTTCGGGCAACTGGCACTTGTAATGCAGGAACCTCAAGGTGAAGTTTATAACCTTGTGCATTGCCCGTAACGTTTGCTACTTTATCAAGATTAACAATAAACGAACGATGACAGCGAACAATATTGGGATAATTAATTTGACCTTCAAGACGAGTGAGGCTACTACGGAGAAGTTCTTTTTGAAGGACTCCTTCTTTTTCAAAAACTATAGTCGAGTAATTATCAGATGATTCAATGTAAAGAAGTTTGGTAGCCGAAAGCTCTATAAAATCTTTCTCGTTTTCAGCAATTAATTTAATCGTACTTGATGGGGTGAATGGCTCAGCATGGTGATGTACTTCAATTGGTTGAGTATATTTTTTTAGTTGCACGATATAATTGAGCATTACTCCAAAAGTTGCTGGAAAAACGCCAATAATCATCACGCCAATAAACATCCAAAAGAATGTACCAAAACTAATTTTTAGATGAAAAGCAAAATTGCTATACAGTAAGTTACCGAATGCAATCATCAGAATTAGTAACATAATTGCAAGAATCTCCCGACCAACATTCCAAAATGCTTCATTATGATATTTGGGGAATGTTTTAAAAATTCCCAAACGCAAGATAAGTCCGCATAGAGTTGTAATTAGGCCAAAGCCTATCAAATGCCAAACCTTATTTGGGTCATGCCATTCGCTAACTCCTAACGGTTGAAATACGATTAAAAATAATGCAATAAAAGCACCTTCGCCCAAACTTTGCAGTAGTACGCTGAGTTTTGTTTTTTCTCCAAAAGGGTATGGTTGGCGTAAAATTTTAAGCATTTAATCAATTAAATGGTCGCCAGTTAAGAATTTGGCTAATAAAGCTTGGTAATACTTCAGGATATAATAACACCATCATGATGATTCCAAAAATAGCTCCCCACCAGTGAGCAGAATGATTGATGTAGCCATTTCCGCGACGCATTTCGTAGTAAGTATAAGCTAAATATAAAATGGCAAATATAAAAGCCGGCATTGGTATAAAGAAAATAGCCAATTGAGCCGTAGGAATGAATAAAATTGTACCAAATATAACGGCCGAAACTGCCCCAGAAGCTCCCAGTGAACGGTACCCACTATCTTTACGATGCTTCACAAAAGTCGGTAAATCAGAAACAACAATAGCAATTACATAGAAAAGCACATAAGCTACCGAACCAATTTTAGGGTCATCGAAGCGTTGAATGAATACTTGTTCCATAAACTCCCCAAAACTATAAAGGGTGTACATATTGAAGAACAAGTGCATATAATCGGCATGAACAAAACCAGAGGTTATGAAACGATGGTATTCTTTTCTTCGTTCGACGGCATAGGGGTGCATTAACCAGTTTTCGAGAAAACTATAATTGTTAAATGCATAAAGACTAATACCTACTGTAGCTAAGACAATTAATAAATTTGCTGAAATTTGTTCCATTTTATTTATTTCCAAATCTGAAGAAGCCTTCGCTTTGAGCGAGTATTGCCCAGCGAAGGCTTCCTTCATTATGATTCTCTTTCGATTAGTTGTTTAGTTAACTGAATTAAAGGCGTTTTTCGTTCAATTGGGGCATTGAGTTTTTCTAAATCAGCCAATCCTGTATTAAAATATTTGTTCATCTGGGCCTCAGCTAATGCACGAATACCAAGTGAGTTATAAATCTCGGTCACGGCCTTCACTTTTACTTCTTTATCAAATTCTTTGGCATCAATCCATTTTTGAAGTTCGGCCTCTTCGGCTTTACCCTTACTTAATTCAAGAGCTTTTAATAAAAGCCAAGTTTTTTTATTTTCTATGATATCACCCCCTACTTGTTTACCAAATTTCTCAGGGTCGCCATAAACATCAAGGATATCATCTTTTAACTGAAAGCCGATTCCGATATTAGTGCCAAAATCGTATAATAGTTGTGTTGCTTCTTCACCAGCCTCGGCAATTAAACCACCTAATTCTAGTGCAAAACCCAATAAAACCGAAGTTTTTAAGCGAATCATGTTAATATATTCCTCTTCCGTAACATCATTTCGAGTGGCAAAATTCATATCCCATTGTTGACCTTCACATACTTCAGCGGCCGTACGGTTGAATCTCTTGATTACATGCTTAAAAATCTTGTCATCAACGGCAGTCATGAGTTCATAGGCACACACGAGCATCACATCACCCGAAAGAATCGCCACATTCGGATTCCACTTTTCGTGAACTGTTAGTTGTCCTCTACGAAGCGGAGCTGCATCCATAATATCATCGTGCATGAGTGTAAAGTTGTGAAAAACTTCAACCCCAAGAGCAGGTTTGAGTGCTTTTTGCCAATCATCAGTAAAAATATTGGTGGCCATGACAGTCAGCAAAGGACGCATTTTTTTCCCGCCAAGCGACATCAAATATTCAATGGGTTCGTAGAGTTCAACGGGGCTTTCACCGTATTGAGTTTGGGCAACTTCGGTTTGAATTGCTTTCAGAAAAACTTCTAATGACATAAAAACAAGGGACGAATTTAAATAATCGCTCAAAAGATGAATATAACTTCAAATAACGCCAAACTTAACAAAACTATCAAGTAAATTATGAAGCAGTAGCTGGCATTAAATTAGAAGACTTTGAATATCAACTTATTAAAGTAGGATTTGGTTTAAAATTTCACTCTACCTAAACGCTTATTCAATTTTACTGTTGTGAAAAATAGTGTTGAAAACCAACAAAAACGCCACTACAATTTCTTATAGTGGCGTTTTTATTTTGGTTCAATACTTATTTATAGATTAAACAAAGGTACCACTCCCCGAGCGAAGCCGAGGGGGAGGAGAAAGGAAAATCAAGCATGAATATTCCAAACCCAACCAAATGTATCTTCTACTTTACCTGTACGAATATCGTTCAAGGCATTTTTCAATCTTGTTGACATTGAATCGGCTGTTATTTCTGGTAAAACATAATCTTTACCATTAAAACCAATAGCAGCAAATGGCGAAACCACTACGGCAGTTCCTGCACCAAATACTTCGGTTACACTTCCGCTTTCGATTCCTGAAATAATTTCTTCAACCGATACTCTTCTTTCTTCGACCTCAATACCCATTGATTTCGCAAGCTGAAGCAAAGTATCACGTGTGATACCTTTCAGGATTGTAGTGCTTGTATTTGGCGTAATAAGTTTTCCGTCTTTCACAAACATCACATTCATTGTACCTGATTCTTCGAAATATTTATGTTCGATAGCATCTGTCCACAACAATTGTGTATAACCTTGCTCTTGAGCTAATTTTGCTGGATACAACGACGCTGCATAATTACCTGCACATTTTGCATAACCCACACCACCCGGAGCCGCACGAATAAATTCAGTCTCAACTTTCACTTTCGGTGGAGTCGAGTAATATTTACCTGCTGGACTCATGATAATCATGAAACGGTAATTTAGCGAAGGACGAACACCTAAATATACATCGCTTGCGAACATAAACGGACGCAAATAGAGAGAATTGTCTTCTCCTTTCGGTACCCAAGCAGCATCAATTTTCAATAATTCTTCCAAACCGCCAATAAAAATTTCTTCTGGAACCTGTGCCATACACATACGTTCTGCTGAAATATTGAAACGTTTGAAGTTCTCTAAAGGACGAAACATCAACACCTCATCTTTATCGTTTTTGAAAGCTTTCATTCCTTCAAAAATCGACTGACCATAGTGAAGTGTAGCCAATGCCGGATTGTAGCTAATATCGCCATAAGGCATAATTTTTGGTGTTTGCCATACACCATTGATACAATCTGCTACCAACATGTGGTCGGTAAAAATTGTTCCGAATACAATGTTGTTAGGGTCAAATTGATTGATACGGCTCTCTGCAACCAGCGAAATGTCTATGTTAAGTGTTTCTGTCATAACAAAAATGTTTTTGAATGAATCGCAATTTAATTTGTTCCAGCCTTTCTACAGCTCACTTGTTTGTAATAATCAACAGGTGTGCCATATTTGACGTATTAGTTATTTCTACTTGCGAAGTAACAAATAATATACCACAGTGTCAAGGAAAAATGCAAAAATAGTTGTCAAGACAATCTTTTTATTATTGAGGCTTACCTTCCTCGTATAAAACTTGCAAAACTGTCTGTCCAACAGCCTTTAAAGTAGCTTTATCAATGATTGAAAGATTGTCTTTTTGTGTGTGGTGATAATCTCCAAAAGTATTACCCGTTGTCGGACGTAAATCACAAATATCAATCATTGGAATCTTCGCATTTACGTTTACGGGTACGTGGTCATCTGAAATATTACCAAATTCTTGGTTTAAGAAATATTGGCTGTAACCCAACTGGCTAGCAATACCCCACACATTGTTCATCACAGCAGGAGCGTATTGCATCGAAGTCATATCTTTCGTAAAAGTAGCCCCTTTAGCTCCGACCATATCTAACAAAATCCCAAAATAAGCAGAATAATTAGGTTGATGTAAATTTCTCGACCAATACTCTGAACCCATTAACCATCCTTGATTAGGAATAGTAACCTCTTTTGTATAATCGCTTGGTGGGCCCCAATCTTCTACATCAAACAAAATTACATCAATACCAATATTTGGTTTTTGTGCTGAGCTTTGAATCGTACGTAAAATCTCAAATATTACTGCTACTCCACTCGGACCATCATTGGCAGAATCGAATGGTTTAGTCTTCGCAGTAGAGTCATCATCCGAAAACGGGCGTGTATCCCAGTGTGATGATAATATGATTCGCTTCGTAGCTTGTGGGTTATATACACCTATGATATTTCTTGCATTCAATACTTTTCCATCATAAGTTACAGGCTTAAATTTCTGTTCAATAACCTCACAGCCTAATTTTTTTAGTTCGCTGGCCATCCAATCACCACATTTTACGTGTGCTGATGAATTTGGAATACGGGGGCCAAATTTTACTTGCTTTTCTACATAGCTATACGCCGTATCGGCATTGAATGCTGGGGCAGTTACCAACTTGGCTGCTTCGCTTGTGCTACTGCTCTCGCTACTACTTGAAGACTGTTTACAGCCAACAAATGCTGTTGAAATAGCTAAAATTGATAAATAACAAGTGTATTTTAATAAATTCATAGTAATTTTTAAATGTTGACGAATATCGCCCAATGGAAGTCTGGCAAAGTTAAAAGTTTTGATTCTTTTCTACTAACGTTCAACACAATTAAGTATTTCAAGAATCGTTTTTTTGATTAGCTTTGTGGAATAGAATTCAAGATATCAGACAAGAAACAAGGGAAATTTTACTTGCTATTTTTCTTCTTTTGTCTCATATCTATTGTCTAAATATCTGATAAAAATGACTATAGAAGAAGCACAAAAGATTGTTGATGAATGGATTACGACCATTGGTGTTAGATACTTTAATGAATTGACCAATACGGCTATTTTGATGGAAGAAGTGGGCGAGGTAGCTCGCATCATGGCCCGTAGATACGGCGAACAATCAGAAAAAGAATCGGATAAAAACAAAGATTTAGGCGATGAAATGGCCGATGTTCTTTTTGTGCTTATCTGCTTGGCCAACCAAACAGGTATCAACCTAACAGAGGCTCTTCTAAAGAACTTAGAGAAGAAAACTAAACGTGATTTACACCGCCATCAAAACAATGAAAAACTAAATTCACCAAACTAATGTTTACAATCCTGACCCAAGCATTTCGCCGAACCGCTCAAAACTGGCCCGTAGTTTTGGGAGTATTCTTTATTAATTTTGCTTTGGGCCTAATCATTGCTTTTCCGAGTTTTAGTATTCTTCGGGCTGAGTCTCAACAATCTCTGGCTTTCGAAAAGTTAGTTGGGGGTTTCGACTTTACCGTTTTCTACGATTTCATGCACAAGAATGGAAAATCACTTACTCCCATACTACCAATAAGTTTGGGTTTATCTTTGCTATATTCTATACTTAATGTATTATTTGCAGGTGGTATCATCAGTCAATTTGCTCTTCGGAATCCTTTCCGATTAGGGGCCTTTCTGCAAAATTCTTGGCAGTATTTCCTACGATTCTTGGGTGTATTTTTACTGCAAATTTTCTGTTTAATAATCATACTCATTGCTTCAGCACTTCTATTTAGTTTATTTGATTCTGTAGCTAAAGGAAGTACAGAACCCACTTTCGCCGCATGGATGATTCTGCCGATGGCTTTTGCTTTTTTCTATATTACCTATGTGCTAAATGTAGGTGACTACGCCCGAATTTTGCTATTTCGAGATGAATTATTAAACCCAATTCAAGCTTTTTGGAAAGCCATTGAATATGTTTTTAGGAATCTTAAAGCCATGCAAGTTTACTGGGCAGTTATGGTGTTGAGTTTAATTCTTTCTTTAATCTATTTGTTGATTGAAAGTCGCATTGGAATGACCTCAGGATTTAAGATTATTCTCATGTTTGTAGTGCAGCAAGCTTTTATATTCGGACGAATTTTTATCCGAATTTGGCAGTTGAGTAATGCCTTTGATTTTGTTTCGCTCCGCCCGATTCCGCTTACACCTAAGACGATAATCATTGAACACAAAATTACAGAAGAAACGATACAAGAACCCAAAACCGACGAGAAACAAAACATTGATACTAAACTTTCTGAATAAGAGATTTGTTTTAAGGAAGACTTCCCTCAAAGGGAAGTCTTCCTTAATGTTAATGTTATAAGATTAGTAAAATGGAAGATACAATAGTAAATAGAGTTGCTAAAAGTGGACTACTATCGCTCGACTTAGAAGATTATTATCACGCAGGCGAACGTGTAGTGTATGATTTAAAAGACAATCTTTTCATGGGTCTAATTCTGAAAGAAAAAGATTTTAGAGATTTCATAAAAACCCACGACTGGGCCCAATATACTGGTAAAAATGTAGCCATTACTTGCTCTGAAGATGCCATTGTACCCACTTGGGCCTATTTGTTATTAGCCATTCAATTAGAGCCTTATGCCCACATGGTGGTCTTCGGTACGCTACAAGATTTAGAAACCAAGCTCTATGAAGAAGCCTTAGCAAAAATCAATTTTGAAGAATATGCCGGAACAAGAGTTGTTGTGAAAGGATGTAGCAAAGTAGCTGTCCCCACGAGTGCGTATGTAGAAGTTACCCGTCGCCTGCGTCCTTATGCTCAAAGTATCATGTTTGGTGAGCCTTGTAGCACCGTACCACTTTATAAAAAACCAAAAGTATAATTCTTGCATAATTTTCTGTAATTTTGCGACCCGTTTGTACCACAATTCTCTGAATTGTGTTTATTTCTAATTAATTTCTACGATTTCAAACAACTTAGAAAGTTGTTTTACAAAAATATGGTTCGTGTAAGATTTGCTCCCAGTCCAACAGGCCCTCTACACATCGGAGGTGTTCGTACTGCTTTGTATAATTATCTATTTGCTCGTAAAATGGGCGGAAAAATGTTGCTCCGTATCGAAGATACTGACCAAACTCGCTATGTTCCAGGAGCAGAAGATTATATCTTAGAAGCCCTCAAATGGGTAGGAATCGAAATTGATGAAGGTCAAGGAGTGGGTGGTCCTCATGGTCCGTACCGTCAATCGGAAAGAAAACCAATTTATCGTCAATACGCAGAGCAGCTTCTTGCCGAGGGAAAAGCTTATTATGCCTTTGATACCGCCGAAGAATTAGAAGAAATGCGTAAGCGTTTGGAAGAAGCAAAGGTTGATAATATGTCGTACAATGCCGTAACGAGAATGCAAATGAAAAACTCGCTTACGCTCCCGAAAGAAGAAGTTGAAGCAAGAATTGCCAACGGCGACCCTTACGTTATTCGTTTGAAAGTACCTTTAAAAGAAGAAATTCGCTTCAAAGATATTATCCGTGACTGGGTAGTTGTACATTCATCGACCATTGATGATAAAGTTTTGCTAAAGTCAGATGGAATGCCTACTTATCACTTAGCCAATATCGTTGATGACCACCTGATGGAAGTAACCCACGTAATTCGTGGCGAAGAATGGTTGCCATCGGCTCCCCTCCATATTTTACTATATAAAGCCTTCGGATGGAAAGCTCCAGAGTTTGCTCACTTACCTTTACTTCTCAAACCAGAAGGCAACGGCAAACTTAGCAAACGTGATGGCTTATTGGGTAATTTCCCGATTTTCCCATTAGAATGGACTGACCCATTTACGGGTGAAGTAGCACGTGGTTTTAAACAAGATGGTTATTTGCCAGAAGCTGTTATAAACTTTTTGGCATTTTTGGGCTGGAACCCTGGTACTGAACAAGAGTTTTTTACCAAAGAAGAATTAATCGAATCATTCAGTTTAGATAAGATTCACAAAGCTGGAGCAAGATTCATGATAGATAAAGCCAAATGGTTTAACCAACACTATATCAAATCAAAATCTGAAGGAGAATTAGTTGCTATTATCAAAGAATCAAAAGCCGATTTATCTGATGAACTAGCTGCCAAATTGGTAAGTTTAATGAAAGACCGTGTGACTTTCCCGCAGGAAATCATCACTGAAGTACCTTTCATTTTTGAAGCTCCGAGTATTTATGATGAAGAGGTTGCCAAATCAAAATGGAATGATGATGCTCGAAAAGCTATCGGTGTTATCAAAGAAGCAGTTCTTGCTATGAATGAGGTCGATTTTACAGCACAGCAAATTCATGATACCATCTTCCCTGCCCTCGAAGCAGCTGGCATTAAAGCAGGTAAAGTCATGCAAGCCTTCCGTCTGGCAATAACTGGCGTAGGTAAAGGCCCTGATTTGATGCTTACTCTGGAGATTCTTGGAAAAACTGAGGTCATCAACCGAATAGATAAGGCAGTTGCAGCATTAGGTTAATACGACCTTGATATCATTACTTTATCAATACAATTAACTATTCCTAAGAGCATATATACCTTGTAAAAAGTTATACAGGCTCTTAGGATTATTAATCAAAAAGAAATCAAGAAATACGCACTTACACCGCTTGCGAGTAACAGTGAATAGTAAAATTACCATTGAGACAAGCAATAATTTATCGCTTTTATTGAAATCCTGCTTTCGTTCGGAATAATACCAATAAAATAAGTGTCCAATAATTACTACTTGAATTAAAAAAGATGGTAAATTACCAAAGTAGTAATTAATATACACTCAATTCGAGGACAAGTAAAAGGATAACTATCCCGATTTTTAGCATAGGATTTAGATAGAGTGTTCTGCTATTGACGAGATGGTAGCCAAGCTTATATATTAAAAGGATTTATCATAAAAACTTACTAGAATCATGGCAAAGAAAAAAGCTGATGAAAAACCCAATGCTGAAAAGCCGCGTGTACACAAAGATTTAGATGGATTTGATATAAAAATCAACTCTTTTGGAGAAATTCAGATGAGTTATGATATTGAAAAAATCAATGAATTTCTCAATAAAACCGTTGACGATAAAAAACTCAGAAATCGTAAATGACCAACAAACACCCTAACGGTAGAAAAACTCTATCACACCTTGTTGGCCACTTATCATCATTTTTTGTTTTTCTCCCTCCGAAAGTTTTCTCACTTTAGGGCTCATGCCATTGTCATTGATGTAAATTGTACGAACTATATCTTCGGGTTTAGGCTTGTCTACGCTTTCGGTCATAATATTATAAAGAGCAGATATATACCCTTTAAAATCTTGAATTTCGAAAGGTGCAAAACCCTCTTTTAGGTGTATTTCATGGTCTATTTGTTCGCACCTTTCCAAACGCAAACCTAAGGTTTCAGTGTTAAAGGTCGGCTTATTTATCGTACTGTCAGTAGCTGTACTAAGATATTTTGTTTGGTCAAACAGCTCAATGGGGTAGTTCATCAACAAACCACCATCAACAAATACATCACAACTATCGCTTGTTATAGGATTTTCAATAACTTTTCCTTTAGCATTTAAAAATACTGATTGGTAATAAAGCGGTATAGACATAGATACTCTCACGGCATCACACACTCGCATTTCAGGGTAAGTTTCATAAGAAAAAACTTCCAATCTTTGTTTAGTAAGATTTACCCCCGTGACATACAAATCTCTGTACGGAATACTTTTGGCTAATTCATGAAGTTCAGCAAATGTCAGATTAGGCTTTCCTGTTCGGTCGGTTATGAGTTTCTGAATCGTAGTCAAGAAATTTTCACCTTTATACCAGCCAAATTTCTTTACAAATCTTTCACTGGCTTTTATGACCGACCCACCATCATTAAAAGTTTCGATAGGCGTTTCGGCAATTATTTGAGCAATTTCATCTGCTGAATAACCCACAGCTAATAGACAAGCCTGAATTGCACCTGCGGATGTTCCGCCAACTCGCTGAATTTGTTGTAAAACGCCCCTACTTTCTAATTCTTTTAAGGCTCCTCCATACGCTACACCCTTGATGCCTCCACCTTCCATGATTAAATTTCTATAAACTTTTTGTTGTGCGAACGCTATTACTGAAAACGAAATGAGAAAAATAGTTTTGATATACTTAAGCATTAGTTATATGAGGATTTTGCAGCTTTAACGCAAAGATTCTATGTTCTATTACTTAGTTTCATGAAAGATTTCCAAGAATGACTAACAAACTGATAATAGAGACCACGATTCCCCAAGTAATGAAAAACCGCTTACGTTCTTTTCTTTTCTCTTCTCTGCTCATTTCCTTACTTATCTTAATTCTTTTCCGAAAAGCTTTCATCAAAAAATAAATCCCTCCAGAAAAAATCCCAACTGTGAGAAGTAAAGATAATACAGCTAAAAAACCATAACCACTACAAGCAATTGAACAGGAAAGTATAGTAGCCACATAGGTAAGCCCTAAGCTCAACAAAAATAACAGAACATACACAACTCTACGACCATTATGTGAGGGTTGTTCATCCTGTGAACTCTTATTCTCTGAAAGTGCTCCAACACGAGCTTTGATAGACTTCTCCCAAACTTTCTCTTCGTATTGACTTGTACTATCTGTCCGTACTGATACTCCAGCGTGTACCCATTGACCAACTATATTTTCGCCTACACTTTTATAGTAATTACCCAACAAAAGCGTCAATCCGAATGTACACAAGAATATTACAAAAGTAACTTGATGCCTAATTTTATGATAAATACGCTTATTTACTCGCTCAATAAATTCATGATTCATTTGTAGGAAACTCACCAATAGCACCAACAATAAAACCGAAAGATTGAGTGTTCTTTCTGATAACTTAGGAATAAAATAATAACCGATTAATCCAGCCGATAACCCTTTGGCTATTTCTATCATTACAATTAATAGTCTTGCCATTAAAACATTTTTAGATGCCCACAGCGAAATATTTTTCATATTCATTATCTTTTAATTTTACCTAAATAGCCTCCAAAGATAATTAAAAACCCAAGATTTTTGCATAAAATCTATCTACACCCAATAAAAGTTTTTGACCTAAAATTGGCAAATTAAGCTTAACGAGGCTTTTATTCTGTTTTAATTTATAACTTTGTAGCATTGAATAAAAATTATTAGAATGTACACTCACTCACTCAAGTTACGTAAACCCTTAGCTGTAATTGACCTCGAAACTACAGGTGTAAATGTGGCCAAAGATAAAATTGTAGAACTCTGTATTGCTAAGGCAAAACTTGATGGTACGGTAGAAGTAAAAACCAAACTTATCAATCCGGGTATTCCAATTCCGCTAGAAAGTAGCCTCATTCACGGTATTTATGATGAAGATGTGAAAGATGCTCCTACATTCAAGCAAATCGGTAGAGCACTCGCTCAATTTTTAGAAGGCTGCGATTTAGCAGGTTTTAATAGCAATCGTTTTGATGTACCGATGTTGGTTGAAGAGTTTTTGAGAATTGATATTGATTTCGATGTGAAAAATCGCAAGCTGGTAGATGCTCAAAGAATTTTCCACCTAATGGAACCACGCACGCTTTCGGCAGCATATAAATTTTTCTGCAATAAAACCCTCGACAATGCCCATAGTGCCGAAGCAGATACTTTGGCAACACTCGAAGTACTTTGTTCTCAGGTAGAAAGATACGACGGCGTAAAAGTGAAAAACGATAAAGGTGAAGAGTACGAGCCTGTTAAAAATGATATGGAAGTGCTCCACCAGTTAACCTCAGCCAATATTGTTGATTTTGCTCAACGCATGATTTTAAACAATAAGGGAGAAATTGTGTTTAACTTTGGGAAACATAATGGAAAACCAGTAAAAGCAGTTTTAAAACAAGAACCCCAGTATTATGATTGGATGATTAACGGAGACTTCCCGCTTGATACCAAACGTAAACTCACTGAAATTAAGCTAAAAATGATGCTTGATAAATAGGTCAACCATGATAATATTTTTCCAATGGTAACAATTTTCGCAAAAAGCACACTACAAAAACGAATATTGTTTATTTTTGCGGAAATATTCTTCAACGCCCCTAATTATCAGCCTTATAAGCGTTTCTTAAGAAGAATTAAACGTTAATTAATTAAAGCAATGCAAAGCCAAATACCTGACATTTTTCAGATACCTCTAATAAACTACGTATTATTAGCAAGTATTTTGTTTATCATTGGCATCGTAGGCGTATTAATTCGCCGAAATGCTATCATTATCTTTATGTCTGTCGAATTGATGCTTAATGCGGTTAACCTACTTTTGGTGGCGTTTTCATCGTATCGTTCAGACCCCGCGGGACAAGTCTTTGTATTCTTCATTATGGCCGTAGCTGCTGCCGAAGTAGCCGTCGGTCTGGCCATTATCGTAATGATTTACCGCAACATTCGCTCAATTGATGTTAGCCTTTTAGATAAACTTAAATGGTAAGATGCTATGATTAATCGTAAAATGAGGTTTCATTTTACTACAATCATTATTCATTAGAAATAATTTTTACGATATGTTATTAATAAAACTTATACCTTTATTTCCACTCATCGGTTTCCTAATCAATGGGCTTGGTTTCCGCAAAATATCTAAAGGTCTGGCAGGATGGCTTGGTACAGGTGCGGCACTTCTTTCATTCGTAGGTGCAGTTTCAGCTTATCAGGCATTTATGGCAGGCGGCGAACAGCCAATCATTGTAAATATTTTTGATTGGATTACTGTTGGTTCATTAAATATCAGTTTTTCTTTCCAAATCGACCAATTATCAATTTTAATGCTCTTCGTTGTGACGGGTGTGGGTACGCTCATTCACGTATATTCGATGGGCTATATGCACGATGACGAAGGATTTGGTAAATTCTTTGCCTTTTTAAACCTCTTCTTATTCTCGATGTTATTGCTCGTAATGGGTTCAAACTACATCGTCATGTTTATTGGTTGGGAAGGTGTAGGTCTTTGTTCGTACTTACTAATCGGTTTCTGGAATAAAAATTTCGAATACGGCAATGCTGCTCGCAAAGCCTTTATCATGAACCGTGTAGGTGACTTAGGATTTTTGATTGGTATTTTCTTGATTATCAACCAATTTGGTACAGTTGAATACCTACAAGTATTCGAAAAAGCGAAAGGTCTTTCAATAGGTAATGCCGCTATTATAGCCATTACAGCTTGCTTATTTATCGGTGCGACTGGTAAATCAGCTCAAATTCCACTTTATACTTGGTTACCAGATGCCATGGCGGGTCCGACTCCAGTTTCGGCCTTAATTCACGCTGCTACCATGGTTACGTCTGGTCTTTACATGATTGTTCGCTCAAATATTCTTTATACACTTGCTCCGGGTACACTCGAAGTAGTGGCATGGGTGGGTGCAGCAACAGCTCTTTTTGCCGCAACAATTGGTATTTTCCAAAACGATATCAAAAAAGTATTGGCTTACTCAACAGTGAGCCAGTTAGGTTATATGTTTATGGCGATGGGTGTTGCCGCTTACACTTCTGGTTTCTTCCACGTCGTAACACACGCTTTCTTCAAAGCTTTATTATTCTTAGGTGCTGGTAGCGTAATTCATGCCATGAGCGGCGAACAAGATATTCGCAAAATGGGTGGTCTTGGTGGAAAAATCAAGATTACAGCTATTACATTCCTAATCGGTACGATTGCTATCTCTGGTATTCCTCCATTTGCAGGTTTCTTCTCGAAAGATGAAATTTTAGCTCATGTTTACGAGCACAATAAAATCATGTGGGTATTAGCGGTTATTGGTTCAATGATGACTGCCTTCTATATGTTCCGTTTGTATTTCTTAACTTTCACTGGAAGTTTCAGAGGAACACACGAGCAAGAGCATCACGTACACGAATCACCATTTAGTATGACCCTCCCATTAATGGTTCTTGCTGTATTCTCGATAGTTGGCGGTTTTATGGGTATTCCTGAAATCTTCCATTTCCCACATGCACTTGCCGAGTTCATGAAACCTCTCTTTGCGGGTTCGTTAGCGGTGAATCCTGAGTTTGCAGGTGCTCCAATCGACCACTCTACGGAATGGATGTTGATGGGTATATCAGTGGCAGCAGCGGTAGTTTCTATTTTATTTGCTTATTCTAAGTTTGGTGGAAGCAAGAATGTTCCTGCTGAAGATTCAGCGATTGAAGGCTTCCAAAAGACAGTTTACAACAAGTATTATATTGATGAAGCGTACTGGGCAATTTTTGTAACACCAGTAAAACACTTATCTAATTTATTCGCTTATGTAGTTGAGCCAAAAGGCTTTGATGGCATTGTGAATGGCATCGGTAATTTAGTCGATTCTGTAAGTGGAAAGGTACGTAAGCTACAAGCGGGTGGAACAGGGTTCTATCTATTTGCGATGGTTATCGGCATTGCCGTTATCCTAACAATGAACCTTGGCTACCAAGTAGTAGAAACAATCAAAACATTTGTTGGAATCAAATAAAATTTAGGCCAGATTTACATCTGTTCTATTTCTATTCATAAAAATTACGGTTAAGTAATAATAATAAAATTAATTTCGAATGTTGGCACTAACACTCATACTTATACCCCTTATTGGTAGCCTCGTGCTATTATTACTGAAAGGAAGTAGCGTAAGTACATCTAAAAATACTGCACTCGTGGCATCATTGGCTACATTTGCAGTGGCCATCTATAGTTTCTTGACTTTCGATGCTCAATCATCAATTGGTGTAAAATATAGTTGGATGAAAGACCTCAATATCAATTTTCATATTGCTATTGATGGTATTAGTATCTTGATGGTTTTACTTACTGCCTTCTTGGTTCCATTAATTATCACCTCGACTTTCAAGCATACTTATAAAAATCACGCTTCTTTTTATGCCCTTATCTTATTAGCAGAAACTGCTTTGATGGGAGTATTCATGGCACGTGATATTTTCTTGTTCTACTTCTTCTATGAAGCTGCCTTGATTCCAGTTTATTTCATTGCAGCTCTTTGGGGTGGACAAAATGCACCACGCATTACTTTTAAGATGTTTGTTTACACCATTTTTGGTAGTTTATTTATGTTGGTAGCTATTGTTTTCTTATATATCAAAGGAGCATCGGCCGACATCAATCAATTAGCTACAACTGCTAAATTACTTACTCCTTCAACTCAAAATATGTTATTCTGGGCATTTTTCATTGCTTTTGCTATTAAAATGCCAGTGCTTCCATTTCATACTTGGCAGCCGGATGCTTATTCAGAATCTCCAACTCCAGCAACGATGCTTCTTTCGGGTCTTCTCTCTAAAATGGGGGTTTATGGCTTGATTCGTATCATGTTGCCTTTATCACCAGCTGGAGTAGCAAACTGGGGTCAATATGGAATGATTCTCGCCGTAATTGGCCTAATCTATGGCTCAATCATTGCCATTCAGCAAAACAATATCAAACGCCTAATTGCCTACTCTTCGTTTGCTCACATGGGCTTAATGGCCGCAGGTGTGCTTTCGGGCAATATCAATGGTATCCAAGGAGCTCTGCTTCAAATGTTTGCTCACGGTGTAAACGCAGTTGGTTTATTTTTCATCGTAAAAATCATTTACGACCGCACTGGAACACGTGATTTATCAGCATTGGGTGGTATTACACAAAAAACACCTGCATTAAGCATTTACTTCATGATTATTATGCTTGGTAGCGTGGCTCTTCCTTTAACAAATGGCTTTGTTGGTGAGTTCTTATTGTTGAAAGGTGTTTATGACAAAGATGCTTGTTTAGGAATCTTCGCTGGACTCACAATCATTTTAGGAGCTGTATATATGCTCCGTTTGATGCAACGCTCAATGTTTGGCGAAGCCAACGAAATTACAGCTAAATTTAAGGATGTTAGTGGTAGCGAAATTGCTGTTTTATTACCAATTGCAGCAGTAGTAATCATCACTGGTCTTTTTCCGAATCTATTCTTAAAAGTAACTGAACCTGCTGTTAATTTACTTTTGCAAATGCTCAAGTAATTTATTGGCTTATAGACTAAGGTCGATAAACGATAGTTTTTGAATGAGAGAAGCAAATACTTTTATTCGAATTTTATCAAAAAATAAAAATATCATAAAACTTAATCCTCGCCATTTGGGCGGCAGCCGTAACGGGCTGGGAGTTTATCAAACGAATTATGTATCCAATACTCGTACTCTCTGTTACTGGACTTGTTACCTTGTTTTTAGGTTTCCTAAAATCAAAGAAAATACTTTTGCCAGCTTCATTGCTTTTTGTGGCAGTAGCATTTCTCTCAAATCTTATTGACTGGAATGCCCCAGGTTTGTACTTCTATGATATGCTTGAAGCAAGCAACCTTTCTATTTTATTTAGTTCAATCATTTTGCTTTCTGCATTTTTGATTATGGCTTTATCGAAAGGTTTTATTGATGATGAACACGCTCAACCAGCTGAATACTTCGCTATTTTGCAGTTTTCTTTGGTTGGAGCAATTATGATGACCAATTTCGAAAACCTCATCATGTTGTTTGTTGGCGTAGAGATTCTATCAGTAGCAATGTATATTCTTACAGGTAGTGATAAACGTAATATCAGAGGCAACGAAGCCGCTTTGAAATACTTCTTGATGGGCTCATTTGCAACAGGCATCATGCTATTTGGAATGGCCATGCTTTATGGAGCAAATTACTCATTCAATATTTCAGATGCTCGTAATTTATTGCTTCAACCAGTTACTGACGTTCGTCCAGTATTTTTATATGTAGGTGTTACCTTCTTGTTAATTGGTTTGCTATTTAAAGTTTCAGCAGCCCCTTTCCACTTCTGGACTCCAGACGTTTACGAAGGTGCTCCAACTATCTTTACAACTTTCATGTCAACAGTTGTAAAAACGGCTGGTTTTGCAGCAATCTATCGTATTCTTGAAGAGTCATTCTCTCCGATGTATAGTTTCTGGTGGGTAATGATTGTTGTAATGGCACTTTTGAGCTTATTCATTAGTAACATTACGGCTGTGGCACAAAGTAGCTTTAAGCGTATGTTAGCTTTTTCAAGTATCTCTCACGCAGGATATATGTTATTAGCTTTGGTAGGTTTAAACAATAATTCAGGTGATTCAATCGTATTTTATTCATTAGCCTATGCTTTGGCAACAATCAGTGCATTTGGGGTATTGATGATTGTATCGCAAGACAACTTAGTTGATGGAAGACCAAATGAAAATATTACAGTCTTAAACGGTTTATCTAAGAAGAGTCCTTTCTTGGCAATTGTTTTGGCAATCTCAATGCTTTCATTAGCAGGTATTCCGCTTACGGCAGGTTTCTGGGGTAAATTCTACGTATTTGCCGATGCTGCTTCTCGTGGGCACGTTTGGGTACTTGTTGTGGCGATTATCATGTCGGCTGTTGGTATTTATTACTATTTCAAGCCAATCATTGCAGCTTATATGAAAGACGGTGAAGGGGAAAACATCCAACTATCCTCACTACATAAAATTATACTTGGACTAACAACCCTAGGGTCAGTTTTATTAGGTCTTTTCCCTGACTTAGTACGTGGATTGCTCTCCATCGCTTAATGGTTAAACTATGGAGCTCATCTTAACTCTTACTGGACTAAATTTATTTGTGAAATTACTTAACAAAATAAAGAATAAAGAACTAAGGTCATTTGTCTCTTTCTTCTTAACAGCTGTTTTAGGAGCTGGAACAAACTTTGTTTCCCAGATTCCATATAAGTCGTTATTTTTAACACTTGGGTATTTAGATAAACCTGCTTTTAACTTAAGTGTATTCGCAGGTTATTTAACAGCAACAATTGTTAGTTTTATTCCAGCGAAAGTATTTGCCTTTTCAGCTAAAGAATCGGGAAATTCAAAAAGAGAATCAATTAAGTATCTTATTATAGCAGCCGTTGCATTGGGGATTCAAGTAGGAATTTCATCACTTACGCTTGATTATATCGCTAATCCACTTTTTAGTTCTTCCTCTCTATTTTTAAGAGAAAAAGGCTCACACGTAGTAGGAATGGGCTTCAGTTTTTTTGCTAATTATTATGGCCATAAATTCCTAACATTCAGAAGTACAGGCGTTTATGAAAAAATTAAGGCACGTTCGCCTCGTTAAAATTGTACAAAAACAAGAAACTCTATTTTCTTAAAAGGAATTTAAGTTTTTTTTAAATATTTTTTAAGAAAACGCTTGCATAGTATCTTAAAATTATCTTAAATTTGCAATGCGTTTAAAACCTTAAAACACCGCAAATAAAGACATGAAAAAAGTAATCGCAATCTTATTCGTAGCATGTGTAGCTTCTTTAGCTGCTTGTACTTCTAAAACTGAGCAAGCTGCTGATTCAACTGTAGCTGCTGTTGATACTGCTGCTGCTGCTGTTGATACAACTGCTGCTGCTGACACTACAGCTGCTGCTGACACTACTAAGAAATAATTTTCTTACGAAAAGCATAAAAAAATCCTTGTTCTTACGAGCAAGGATTTTTTTATGGCCATTATTCAAAGATTTTCTACCAAGTCTTGAGATGATGGTTCATTTCTTCCAACAAAAACTTAGAAACACTTCTGTTCTCACTTCCAACCAGCTGGTTGTCAATTCTAGTTATTGGTAATACTTTTTTGGTTGTGCTGGTAGTAAAAACTTCATCTGCTTCGAGCACCTCTTGTAAAGCTACGCTACGTTCTTCAACCTTAAAATTTGCTTTAGCTAATTCAAGAATATAACGTCGGGTAATTCCACGTAAGATTTGGGTATCTGGTGTAGCTATGACATTATTTTTCACAATAAATACATTGCTTCTACTCAACTCGCTAATTTTTCCATCTTTATGAAATAAAACATCAGTAGCACCCGCTTCACGAATATCAGACTGCAATATCATTAGATGCTTATAATCAGTGCTTTTAATTTCTGGATAATCTCTTACATACTCATGTGAGATAACTTTCATACCCGCCTCATATTCTGATTCTTTAACAGGATGAATATCTTCACTAATGATGAGCAAATTCGGCTCAATCATTTTCATCGCATCAGGTGAATAGCCCCCTGTAAGTACGAAACGAATACCACAATCTTCGAGTCCACTTTTTTCAATTAAAGCCATAACTACCGAATAGGCTTTTTCTTTACTTATGGGGTTAGGTAACTTCATCAGTTTCGCCGAACGGTCAAAACGTTCCCAATACCAATCCCACTGAAAAGGACGTCCGTTATAAGTTCGGAAATAATCGAAAAGGCCATAGCCACGCAACAAACCTAAATCAGTAATATGAATGTTTGTATTTTCAACAGAATCAATCTTGTTGTTGAGATAACAATGATGTGCCATCAGCTAAATTGAATATAATAGTAATAAAATAAAAGTGGCACGATTTGAACCGTGCCACAGAAAAATCATTTTCGAGGTTCAAAGAAATCACCTTTGTTCCATGTTGGTCGAGCTTCTGTCTGAGCAACTAAATAACTCACCAAGAAATTCACTCTCGCATAAGTTTTACCTGCCGACCATACAAAGCCATTAGTAATTTCATCGGAAGGTTTATGATAATGTGTCTCACGCCATTTTTTTACGTTTTCAGCCAAATTTAATTTCGGATTACTGAATCTATAACCATACTTTATATGAAGAGCAGGAATACCTGCCTTTACAAAATTATATTGATCGCTACGCACAAAACGGCCTTCGCTTGGGTCTGGGTCTGGCTCCACTTCAAGTTTTGCAATACTTGCGGCATTATCTACTACTTTTTGTAAACTACTATGTTCAGCACCCAGTGGAGCAACCGATTCTAATGGAGCAAGCAAAGTAGGCATATCGGTATTGATATCGGCTACAATTTGACTCTTTTTAACAGTCGGATAAGCTGCAAAATACCCTGAACCTAAAAGCCCCATTTCCTCAGCTGTAACGAGTAAAAACAACAATGAACGCTTAGGTTTTAAAGAAGCTGGCAAAGTAGCGTAAGAGCGTGCGATTTCTAAAGCACAAGCCACGCCTGAAGCGTTATCGTGAGCACCATTATAAATAGAATCACCATTAATGGGTTTTCCTACGCCAAGGTGGTCGAGGTGTGCCGAGTGAATAACATATTCTTTCTTCAATTTAGCATCTGTTCCTTCGAGTTTAGCTACTACATTGAAACTCGTAATATCTTGATGCGTACTTTCATAATGCCCTGAAATCATACTTTTCAATGGCTTACTCACAAATTTTCCTTTTTCGAGTTGTTGCCAAGTGCTATCAAGCATATTATTTTCAGCTCTCATGAGTTCCTGCAAGGTTGGGACAGAAATACCGCCAGCAACCATTATTTTTCCGCCGAGAGCAGAGGCACAGCTTGTACGTTTACCATCTGCTGTAACCGAAGCAGAAATGCCATTCGCAACCATACCATTGGCTGCGGCTTTAAACTGTACCATACTGGTAGTATAATTACAAACCAATACACCAATCGCTCCATTTTTAGCAGCAAATTCTTGGAGCGTAGCAGGATATTGTAGGTGTAGTTTCACATTGGCAGGTAAATTATCTGGAACTCTTCGTAATATGACTACAATTTTACCTTTTACATTGAGTCCTTTATAATCTTCAATATTGATCTGAGGAGCATCAAAGCCAGATCCTACAAAAACTAACGGAGCTGTAAAATCAACACTTTTAAGCTCTGGATGTGGATAAATAGATAAATCGTTACCTAATGTTAATTCTTTCTTTTCTCCATTTGGCAAAGTGAGTGTAAACTTTGCTGCTTCTTTCACCAACTTCGCCTTACGAAGTATTACTTTTTGCGTAAACCCTCCATTTTCACCAGCTGGTTTCAAACCCATTGATTTATATTGTTCAATGGCATAATCTACCGCCATTTGGTAGCCTTCTTTACCCGGCAAACGGCCTTTGAGTTTATCATCTGATAAGTACGCTACGTGTGCTTTAATTTTATTGGTATCAATGTTTTCTAAATGTTTTAAGACTTGCTCAGAAACAATATTTTGGGCAAAACCCGAGAATGTTATACATAAACAAATCGTCAAGAAGATTTTTTTCATAGAATTTAGTTTGATGTTTTTTTTACCAAAAGTAAGGCTTCTTGATTAAAGCTACGCAACGCTTAAAGCATTTTTTACATCTACAGAGAAAACAAAATTCTGAAAAACTATGAAAAAGCATCTTTTAAGCATTTGTCTATTGCTGAGTATTCAAGCATCATTTGCCCAATCTTCTCTTAAGTCAAATACCGACTGGCTTGCTGGACAACTAAACAGACTGGTTACTGACGATTCGCACGGAAAAGAAAAAAACACCAAACCTGTATTTTCTTTTCTTAACGATAAGATGAATATGAATGTAAAAGCCAAAGAAGAAGGCTTTTCGATGAATTTTAATATTAGCTGGCATTTAAGAGATGTACGAAAAGTTAGCTACAAAAAACAGAAAGATGGGTTTTACGAATTGGTATTGGATGTACCAGCCGACCGTGTAAAAGTAGATTTAGGTTTTGGGAAGGATAATACGATTGGTGGCTCATTTAATGTCAATGATGATGACAAAAGAGATAGCCATACTTCATTTACACTCGAAACTAAAGATGAATTGGTGGTGAAAGAAATAGCCTACAGATTTGAAAATGCCGTTCGTGAGGCAAGAAGGTAGAAGAAGCAATAACTATTTATGAAAAATGCCATAGAAGTCGATTAATAAAAATCTTTTCTATGGCATTTATTATTCGAAAAGAACTTGAAACGTTTTTGTCAGTGTCTTCAGATAATAAAGTTTTAAGGGAAGAAACGATAAATTTCTTTCCGATGAGCCACCAAAATAAAAAGAACTGATTTATCTATCTGCAATTCAAAACCTACTCTATAATCTCCAAGCCGAACTCGATAATAAGTTTCGTAGCCTTGCATCTTTTTAATATTGGGTATATCTGTAAGGTTTTCACTATCCTCAAAATTATTAATAAGTTCAAGTAGTTTTTCTTTAACTTTCTTATCTCTTAACTTTTTAAGGCTTTTCAAAAATGCTTCATCAAATTGTACGACCATTGAAAATTACTTTTTGAGTTCAGCCAAAATTGATTCCTTCGACACAATTTTGCCAGTTTTGGATTGCGTCATCATTTTCCCGAGCAACAAATCTTCTGAAACCTCCTTATCGAGAACTTGAACTTTTTCACCCAATTTCTTTGCCAACTCTATCAATAATTTAGAAGTACTTTTTGATTGGGATTGAATGATAATCGTTTCCATAATTATACTATATTGTATGATTTACTGTAATTTTCTATATTTAATACGCTTCGGAGTAACATCAGTTCCTAAGCGTTTTCTACGATTCTCTTCATACTCAGAGAAGTTTCCTTCAAACCAATAAACCTGCGAGTCGCCTTCAAATGCCAAGATATGCGTAGCAATTCTATCTAAAAACCAACGGTCGTGAGAGATAACTACCGCACAACCCGCAAAGTTTTCCAAACCTTCTTCCAATGCACGAAGTGTATTCACATCTAAATCATTGGTAGGCTCATCTAAAAGCAATAAGTTTCCACCTTCTTTGAGCATCATTGCCAAGTGTACACGGTTTCGTTCACCTCCTGAAAGTGTTCCTACTTTTTTCTCTTGGTCAGAACCTTGGAAGTTGAATCTACTCACATAACCACGAGCATTTACTTGTTTATTGCCCAACATTACCCAATCATTTCCTCCTGAAATCAATTCATAAACCGATTTATTAGGGTCAAGTTGGTTATGCTCTTGATCAACGTATGAAAGTTTTACGGTCTCTCCTACTTCAAACTTACCTGCCAATGGTTGTAATTGACCTGTAATTAATTTAAATAAAGTTGTTTTACCTGCACCGTTTGGCCCGATAATGCCAACGATACCATTTTGGGGAAGGCTAAAGTTAAGGTCTTCGTACAATAATTTATCGCCAAAGCCCATTTTTACTCCAGTTGCTTCAATCACCTTATTTCCTAAACGTGGGCCAGGTGGAATAAAGAGCTCAAGTTTATCTTCTCTTTCTTTCACATCTTCGCTCACCATGCGGTCATAAGCAGCCAAACGAGCTTTTGATTTAGCCTGACGTGCTTTCGGAGCCATTTTCACCCACTCCAACTCACGTTGTAAAGTTTTCTGGCGTTTCGATTCTGATTTCTCTTCCTTTGCCAAACGATTTTGTTTCTGTTCTAACCATGAAGAATAATTACCTTTCCACGGAATACCCTCACCTCTATCCAATTCAAGAATCCAGCCAGCTACGTTATCTAAGAAATAACGGTCGTGGGTTACGGCAATAACCGTTCCTTTATATTGGCGTAAATGCTCTTCTAACCAAAGTACTGATTCAGCATCAAGGTGGTTGGTAGGCTCATCGAGCAATAAAACATCTGGTTGTTTCAATAATAATCGGCAAAGAGCTACACGACGCTTTTCTCCGCCTGAAAGGTTTTCAACCAAAGCATCTTCTGGCGGACAACGCAAAGCGTCCATCGCACGTTCTAAACGGGTATCGAGCTCCCATGCGTCAAGATTGTCAAGTTTTTCTTGAACTTCACCCTGACGAGCCAGAAGTTTATCAAAATCAGCATCTGGGTCGGCAAAAGCCTCATTAATTTCCTCAAACTCTTTCAATAAATCTACTACTTCTTGCACCCCCTCTTCAACAATTTGTCGAACCGTTTTAGTTGGGTCAAGTTTTGGTTCTTGCTCAAGCATACCAACAGTATAACCCGGAGAAAAAACTACATCTCCATTGATGTTTTTATCGATACCAGCAATCACTCTCAACAAAGTAGATTTACCAGCACCATTCAAACCCAAAACACCAATTTTTGCTCCGTAGAAGAATGAAAGATAAATATTTTTAAGAATTTGTCGATTAGGTGGAATGATTTTACTCACTCGTTCCATCGAAAAGATAATCTGTTCGCTCATAGTTAATAAAGAATCGAATTAGCGTTCGTGAAATGAATAATGTGTTAAATTTTCAATATTTTTTCCCTAAAAAAGTAGAATTCCTTTATTTTTCAGTAATTTTATATAATTTTTACGCAAATATCGGTAAAGCTATTTGTATTATACAAAAAAACTGCGAATTTTACCAAACAAACCACCATCCCTGACTCACAAGCCATGTGAATTTATTATTATGAACGGCGTAACATTAGAAAACGAATATGCTTACATAAAAGACGGTAAGGTATTCTTGAAAGGGTATTTAGATATGCCCGACCGACAAATAGGAGAAGTAAAACGCACAGAAGAAGAGGCCTTCCAGTACTTCATTAACCGTTACCAAATTGCGGTAAATAAGGTTAATCAACTAGAAACTGAAATCGCCGAGGCTCAAAATAAGGGCTCTTTCTTGACAAAACTCACACAACTCCGTAAACGCTTGCTGAATTTCGACGGCATTGGCGATTTTATTCCATTGCTCAAAACTCTCGATGAGCAAGAAGAATATCTACGAGGATTGATTGTGGGTAACCAAGCGAATAATTTAGCAATCAAACAAGCTTTAATCGAAGAAGCTAAAGAAGCTAAAGAAGATGTCGATTGGACCATTGTAGCGGAAAAACTACAAGACATTAAAACGCGTTGGATTCGTACTGGGCCTGTAGATAAGCCTTACCAAGATGAAATCGAACTTACTTTTAAAGAAGTATTAGATGATTTCTATCAAAGAAGAAAGGCTTTCTATGAAGAGCAAAACCGTATCATTGCTGAACGTATGGAAAAATATGTTGAGCTTGTACGTGGTGCTGAACAACTCTTCAGAATGGGTAACTGGGAATTATCTTTCGCCGAACTTAAGCGTCTCCAAACAGAATGGCGTAATGTGGGCGATGTTCCACCAAAACGACTTAAGTTTGAATTCCGTAGATTCAAGAAACTCACTACTACATATTACGAAAAATATTGTGCAGCTAAGGGTATTCAAATCAAAGTTAAAGTTGATCCTCGTGTAGAAGCTCAGCAGAAAATGATGGAAGAAGCTGAAAGACTTGCTGACTCAAAAGATATTTTTGCAGCAACAGAGCGTGCGAAAGTAATGCTCAACGACTGGAAAAACATCAAGGTTCCTTCACACTTGGCGGTTAGAAACGTTGCAGAACGATTCAGAGCAGCTTGTGATAAGATTTTCGAATTGAGTTATTTGATGAAAGTAGTTACTCGTAAACTACCAAACTTCAACTACTTGAGCGAAAAACAACAAGTACTTACAAAATACCGTGAAATGGAGAGCATTGTGATTCGTGCTAGAGGCGAATTAAAGATTCTCATCGAAAGCCATGAGGGGGTTTCACAAGGACCTGATTTAGACAAAATTACGCAATCAAATATCCAAACTCAAAAGCGTAAGCTCTTGATGAAGGAAGTAATTTTAGAAGAATTACGTCGTGCTGCACAAGCAGTATAAAATTTTTAAAAAAAATATTTGGGAAAACTTGCGTTATTAAATTCGATGCATTAATTTTGCACCATAATTCAAGGATGACCCATGGTGTAATGGTAACACTACGGTTTTTGGTACCGTCTTTCTAGGTTCGAATCCTGGTGGGTCAACTACAAAATATAAAGCAACTGTTTGAATATCAAACAGTTGCTTTTTTGTTTCTCAGCTTTTTAGTTTATCTAATGAATTTTTTATTCGCAGTGTTTGTTAGGCTTTAGTATGGAATAGCTGTTCTCTCGCATAAAAACTAAACTTTTACATGAAATTATTATTACAATATTTAGGCCGCTACCGCTGGCAGGTAGTGTTAGCACTTGTTTTGGCGGCAATCAATCAAAGTTTCTCTCTTCTTGACCCTCTCATCTTTGGGAAAATTGTTGATAAATATGGCGATAAAGCCAAAAACTTCACCCAAGCCGATTACGTAGAGGGAGTACTTACCATGCTCTTAGCCATTATTGGTGTAGCGATGGTCAGTCGAATAGCCAAAACTTTACAAGACTACGTAATGAATATGGTCATCCAGAAATTCGGAGCATCTATATTTACTGATGGCCTCAAACATACACTCAAACTACCTTACCAACAATTCGAAGATCAAAGAAGTGGCGAAACGCTTTCTGTTTTACAAAAGGTGCGTACTGATACCGAAAAATTCATTACACTTTTTGTCAATGTTGCTTTTACTTCATTCATCGGAATAATAGTATTGAATATTTATATCTATCATTTCAATATCAGTCAATGGTTATTTTTAGTCTATTTAGCTAGTGCAGGAGCTTTGGCAGCTTTAACTAGAGTTTTGAGTAGAAAAATAAAGGATATACAAAAAACAATTACCAAAGAAACCACCGCTCTAGCTGGAACGACGACAGAATCGCTCAGAAATATTGAGTTGATTAAAAGTTTAGGCCTTACAAACCAAGAAATCAAGCGTTTGAATCTCAATACCATGAAAATCTTACAACTCGAACTAAAGAAAGTTCGTAGTATTCGTAGTATTGGGTTTATTCAAGGTACGTTTGTGAACTTCATTCGCCAAGCCATTCTTTTCTTGTTATTGATGCTCATTTTCAAAGACCAAATGACGGTTGGGCAATTGCTTACGCTACAATTCTGTTCGTTTTTTGTTTTTGGACCGATGCAAGAAATGGGAAATGTGATTATTGCTTTTCGTGAAGCAGAAGCATCATTAAATAATTTCGATAAACTACTTAAAAACCCAATTGAGGTAACACCTGAATTTCCGACAAAATTGGGTGCGGTTGAAAACCTACAATTTGAGAATGTAAGTTTCAAACACTTAACTGCCCAAGGAAAAGCATTAGATGAAGTAAACTTTGAAGTGAAAAAGGGAGAAACTGTGGCTTTTGTTGGCCCAGCGGGTTCGGGTAAAACCACTTTGGTTAAACTTTTAGTAGGTTTGTATAATCCTTCAGAAGGAAAAGTATTCTATAATGGACTACCTTCGAATGAAATTAATATCGAAGAATTACGCTCACAAATTGGCTTCGTGACTCAAGATACGCAATTGTTTTCGGGCACCATCAAAGAAAACCTATTGTTTGCTCAACCTAATGCTACTGACGAACAAATAATGGATGTTTTACAAAAAGCATCGTGCCAAAATCTCTTAGCCAGAGCTGATAATGGCGTTGATACTGTCATTGGAGAAGGAGGAATAAAGATTTCGGGTGGAGAAAAACAACGTTTATCCATTGCACGAGCACTGTTGAGAAATCCGAAGATTTTTGTTTTTGATGAAGCTACTTCGGCCTTAGATTCACTAACAGAAGAAGAAATTACAAATACTGTAAAAGATGTAACAGCCTTAGGCGAATACATTACGGTGATGATTGCACACCGCTTAAGTACTGTTATGCACGCCGATAAAATCTTTGTTTTAGAGCAAGGAAAAATCATTGAGGTAGGCAAGCACGAAGAGCTTTTGCAAGAAAAAGGCCTGTATTATGCCATGTGGCGTCAGCAAATTGGTGAACGCAAAAATAAGTTGGTTACAGCCTAAAAAATAGTAAGCGTGCCGCATCGCAAAGATGTGGCACGCTTACTATTTCTATTCTTGCATAACTTTTGTTATCTCATTAAGCTTCTGTACTTTACTCTGAAAATCACCTTTGAGTTTATTTCTAATCGCTTGCAAATTATTCAAGGTTTCTTGTAAATTCTCAGGAATAATTTCTTCTAAAATTTCGCGGAAACGCTTGGCAAACGTGGGCGATTTTCCATTTGTGGAAATGGCAATTTTTAAATCTTCTTTCACAACAACCGAACTCAAATAAAAATCGCACAAATCGGGCGTATCGGCAATATTGACTAATATTTTTTTAGCTTTACAATCATCTCTTACTTGTCGATTTACTTCTTTGCTATCAGTTCCTGCCGTTACAATATTTACCCCCTCAAGATGAGAAATATGGTATTTTTCTTGAATCAACGTAAGGTTATGGTGCGAAACTAAAGCCTTTATTTCTTCACGAATTTCAGGAGCAACCAATGTAACTTTTGCTTTTGGTGAATTTCTGAAAATAGCTTCGAGCTTTTCTAAACCCACATTTCCTCCACCCACTACAAGCGTATGTAGTTCTTCAAGTTTTAGAAATACCGGAAATAATGTATTCATTATTATTAATAAATCATGTAAAATGGATAGTGAAAACAATTATGTTCAAATGGTATTTTCTAAAATTTTCACCAACTTTTCTAAACCTACTCTATCTACTTCTGAAAAATCGTTTAATTCATTACTATCAACATCTAAAACCATCGAAACATTGCCATTTTTATCAAAAACTGGCACTACGATTTCAGACTTTGAAGCCGAACTACAAGCAATATGGCCTGGAAACTCTTCAACATTGGGCACAATAACGGTTTCTTTGGTTCGATAACAATAACCACAAACACCTTTATCGAAATTAATACGTGTACAAGCAATTGGCCCCTGAAACGGCCCTAAAACTAGTTGATTTCCTTTTTTGAGATAAAATCCAACCCAAAAGAACCCAAAGGCTTCTCGAAGAGCCGCGGCAAAATTCGCCAAATTGGCAGTTAAATCAGTTTCGCCACTTATAAGTGCTTCTATTTGTGGAGTTATACTTTCATAAATTTCTTTACGAGAGGCATTTTCCGGAATATATAACGTTTCAGCCATAAAGTTTTAAACCTTAATTCATAATACAAAATGACAGATTATAAATCTGTCCTACATTTCAAACCACGGTATTTACAAAGAATCGTTTCAAAGTAGGAGCATCAATCGCTTTGATTTGCCACTTTGTTTTCAAATCTCCTAAAGTAGCCAAAGTATTGTTGTTAAAAATAATCGTTTCGGCTGAAATGAGTCCACCTTCTACCATTTTCTTTGCCTGAAAAACTGAAAAAGCTTTTATTTCATCACCTTCTAAATAAGCTTGCGAGCGGTCGAAGAAATCTATATTTAAAGCTTCGCCCAATTCTTTAAACCAACGAGTAGAAGCATCTATCGAACAACCACTGGCTGCATTCATATTTTGGTCAAGACCAATAATCACGAAACGATTGTATAATACTTTAGCTGATGCCAACAATGCAGCACCATGAGCCGCCCATTGATTAATAGCTGGTTTGAGATAATTCTCAATCGTATTTGCCTCATTGTCAGTCAACTGACGATTGGCTTGATATACCCATATGCGGGCATCTAGCGGAATTTTATCGAAATCTACGTACATAGCAATATGATTAAAAATTTGTGGCACACTTAAGATAGCGTGCCACAATTAGTTTACAAACAATATTTTTATGAAAATAATCTCCGATAAAGTTAGTTTTTGTAGAACAAGTTTTCAAATTATTTTTCATCTCAACAAACAAGTTAAAAACTTGTTCTACCTCTACATCGCTTGCTCTAACAATTCAGCTAGGTCATAGACTTTTACTTCATGCTCACGTTCTTTGTTTTTTACACCATCTGACATCATCACCATGCAAAAAGGGCAAGCCACCGCAATGGTTTTTGCTCCCGTTGAAAGTGCATCTTCAATTCGCTCAATATTTACATCTTTTGTACCTTTTTCTGGTTCTTTAAACATTTGTCCACCGCCAGCACCACAACAAAGTCCGTTGGTTTTGCAACGCTTCATTTCTACGAGTTCAGCATCTAAAGTTTCAAGTAACTGGCGTGGAGCCTCATAGATATCATTGGCACGACCTAAGTAGCATGAATCATGATAAGTAATTTTTTGTCCTTTAAAAGTTCCTCCGCCTTCTAATTTTACTCGACCGTCGTTGATTAGTTGCTGTAAATAGGTTGAATGGTGAATTACTTCATAGTTTCCACCTAATTCTGGGTATTCGTTCTTGAGAGTATTGAAACAATGCGGGCAAGCCGTTACGATTTTCTTTATACCATATCCATTTAACACCTGAATATTTTGTTGGGCAAGCATCTGAAAAGTAAATTCATTTCCTGCTCTACGTGCTGGGTCGCCTGTACAAGACTCTTCCGTACCCAAAACGGCAAAATTTACCCCTATTTTATTTAAAATCTTTACAAAAGAAATCGTAACTTTTTTATAGCGGTCATCGAACGAACCTGCACAACCCACCCAAAACAATACTTCGGGTTCTTGACCATTAGCTGCCATTTCTGCCATTGTTGGCACTTTATATTCGATAGTTTCTGACATGATTTGGTATTGGAAAATTAGTTATTGGTTGACTAGCATTTGATTTATCAAAAATAGTATGCGTGCATAATATTTGCAAGCGTGTAGCCGAAAATTATTTAAGCCTATTTAATGTTATGTTATTTATACGGTACTTTTTCTGATGCAATGATTGAATTTAGTACCTTTGAAATATTCTTTAGGGTGTATTTAATGAAAGTTTTTAAACATTTTTCATTCTACACTCTTCATTTTACATTATAATTTTAAATGGAAGGTCTTTTTTCTGTTGAAACAACCTATTTTGCCGATGTAATTCTACCCGTGCCCATTCCGAGAATGTTTACGTATCGGGTACCACGAAACTTTGTAGAGGATATAAAAGTTGGAGCAAGGGTAATTGTTGAATTCGGGAAAAATCGTGTCGTTACGGCTGTTGTCGGACGAATTCATAACACACCTCCAGCAAAATATCAAGCTAAATATATACTCGAACTACTTGATACAGAGCCACTTATTACCAAACAACAGCTTTGGTTATTTGATTGGATAGCTGAATATTACATGTGTTGTGTGGGTGAAGTGATGAACGTTGCCGTGCCTTCGGGGTTAAAAGTAACCAGTCAATCACGGATTCAACTCAATCCTGATTTTGACCACCCCGAGCTTTTAGAAGCAAATGAAGTTGATTTCTTAGAAATACTCAAAAATCAAACCTCACTTACCTACGATGATGCCATTAAGTTTGTGGGCGAAACCAATATCAATACCCTCATTAAATCATTGATTGGCAAACATGCCATTATTATGTATGAAGAGGTTAAAGAAAAATACAAACCCAAAATTGCAAAGAAAGTACGCTTAAAACGTGTATATGAAGGTGTTGAAGAAGCTGCTAACTTAATTGATTCACTAAGCAAAAATGCGAAGCAGCAATTGGTTATTCTGGAATATTTCAAACAAATTCCCCTTCATCAGCTACGTGAGCGAAATCAACATGGTGTTGATAAATCATTTTTTACCCAAGGAGAAACTTCTGATTCTTCACTCAATAAATTAATTGAGAAAGGCATTCTGGAGCAATTTGAGGTAGTGGTTTCGAGGTTTGGTGATGAAATGCCCGAAGAACCTGTAACGATTCAACTTACAGATGCTCAGCAACAAGCAAGCGACGAAATTCTTACGAATTTTCAAGAAAAGGATATTGTCTTACTCCACGGTATAACGGGAAGTGGAAAGACCGAAATTTACATCGACCTTATCCAAAAAGTACTTGATGGTGGTTCGCAGGTGCTATTTTTATTGCCCGAAATTGCACTTACTACGCAAATAGTTGTTCGTCTAAAACGTGTTTTTGGCGATAGAATGGGTGTTTACCACTCAAAATTCTCTGATAACGAACGCGTAGAAGTTTGGAAAGGAGTACTTGATGGTCGTTATCAGTTTGTGGTTGGTGTACGCTCGGCTGTTTTCTTACCCATGGATAATTTAGGTTTGGTGATTGTGGATGAAGAACACGAAAGTTCATACAAACAATATGAGCCCGCTCCCCGCTACCATGCCCGTGATGTGGGTATCATGCTTGGCCTTAAACAAGGAGCAAAAATCTTATTAGGTTCGGCTACGCCTTCACTCGAAAGTTATCACCAAGCTACGACTGGTAAATATGGTTTGGTTACACTAAATCAACGTTACGGCAATGCACAATTGCCCGATATTCGATTGATTGACCTCAAGGCTGAACGCAAAGCTAAAAACATGAGAAATGATTTTTCGAGTGTCTTATGCCAGCACATTGAAGAAAATTTGGCTAATGGTGAGCAAACTATCATCTTCCAAAATCGCAGAGGATACTCCCCTTATCTGAATTGTCAGGAATGTAATTGGATTGGCGAATGTGAGCAATGTGCGGTGAGTTTAACATATCACCTTAATTCTAAGGAATTACGATGCCACTATTGTGGTCATAAGGAAGAAATCCCGCGGGCTTGTCCAGCTTGTGGTTCGGGTAAAATTCGTACGGTAGGATTTGGTACAGAAAAACTTGAGGATGACCTCAGAATTATGTACCCAGCTGCACGCGTGCAAAGGATGGATTTAGATACTACCCGAACCAAAAATGCTTATCAGAATATTATTGGTGAGTTTGAGCAAGGAAATACCGACATTTTGGTGGGCACACAGATGATTAGTAAAGGCCTCGACTTCGACCGTGTGAGTTTAGTGGGCATTTTTGATGCCGACCGCATGATTCATTTCCCTGATTTTCGAGCGGCTGAGCGAGCGTTTCAGATGCTTACCCAAGTTAGTGGACGTGCAGGCCGAAGAGAGAAAAAGGGTTTGGTGCTTATTCAGACCAACAATACCCAACAGAGTTTGCTACACAAGGTTATTGCAAATGATTATTTGGGTTATTACCAAGATGAAATAAAAGAGCGTGAGGGTTATTTTTATCCACCCTTTACTCGAATTATTTCTGTGACTGTTAAACACGAAGAGCACGATAAAGCAGAAAAAGCTTCGCAATGGCTGGCTAATGTATTATTAGAAAAGCTTGGCAAAGCCCGCGTGCTCGGCCCCGAAAAAGCGATGGTCGAGCGTGTGCGAAATAAATTTTTGTATGACATTGTGCTTAAACTTGAAAAAGACAAGCTAAACATAAAAGCTGCCAAAGTTTTTCTACAAGAAAAAATAGACGAATTGATGACCCTACGTGAATTTAGAGGTGTTTTTGTGGTAGTAGATGTGGATGCGGTGTAAAGTTTGTGAAGGATTAACTGTGTTCGGCTGAATTTTTATTCAGTCGGTGTGTAAGCCGTTCTTAGAACGGCATTGCGAAATAAGTTTCAGACTTAAAATAAGAAGAAAATTATGAGCCAAGGTTATCAAATTATTAACCAGTCAGCAACACATTATTTAACTTTTCAAGTTGTGGACTGGGTTGATGTTTTTTCGAGGCAACGATATAGAGATATTGTACTGGATAGTTTTCGATATTGTCAAAAAGAAAAAGGTTTATGGTTATACTCATACGTGATAATGTCGAACCATGTACATTTGATAGCTGCTTCAAAAGATGAAAAACTTTCAGATTTAATACGAGATATTAAGAAATTTACGGCAGCTAAGATTTTAAAAGCTATTGAAACCGAACCAGAAAGTCGCCGAGACTGGATGTTGAAACGATTTGAGTTCGCTGCAAGAAGCAAATCTAATATGACAAGTTTGCAATTTTGGACACATGAAAATCATGCTGTCGAAATATTTAGTGATAAATTTTTCTTTCAGAAAGCAGACTATATTCATCAAAATCCAGTACGTGCAGGAATTGTAGCTAAAGCGGAAGATTATCTTTATTCTTCTGCCAGTAACTTTATGGATAAAGGTGGACTTATTGACGTTGAATACTATGGAACTAGAATAATTATTGATACAAAGAACGACTGACACAGTTCGGTTTACACTCCCAAAATAGTCTCAAAAATAACAGATTAAATATTGTCTGGCATTTTTACGAGTATATGGAAAAGTTTAACTTTTGTACCGTCTCGCAAATGAACTGTTTGGTAACCCCCCGTTAGGCTGATTTTAAAATCAGTCAAGGTGTTAACTGTTCTTAGAACGGTATTTTCAAAGTACCTCTTTTAAGTTGCGTTCTAAGAACGCATTTCACAATGACTAAATGTAAAACATTTAGCCAAACGCAGTAACTAAACTTCAATCCATCTCTACTAAGAAAAATTTTTCACAGGCGTATTCTAACATTTCCGCTCTGCGAAGAATTCTTCTTCACAGAGGTGTTCTAACATATCCTGATGTCAATCTGAAAATTGTGTTTGGAGAACGAAATTCACCAACATAAGTTGATAATTTCTTAAAACTTGTCGAAAAACATCAAAAATACCTGCCTTGGTTATAGATTTTTCGGGCTTATAGTATTACCTTTCGCTATCAAGACTAATTATCAACAATCATGAAAAAATACCTATCTCTCTTACTAATTTTCTGCTTTTTTCTAACCAGATTCAATACAAGTTTCGCCCAAAAAGTAAGCATCACGGGCATTGATACCTCTCTAAAACCAGGCGATGATTTCTTTATGTACGTCAACGGTAAATGGTATAATTCCGTTGAAATTCCTTCGACCCAATCGGGGGTTGGCTCATACTCTTTTATGAATTATCCGCAACGCATACGCCTACAAGGAATTTTAGACAGTGTTTCGGCTGCAAAAAATCCAATGGGAAGTATCGAACAAAAAGTGGGTGATTTTTACGCTTCAGGCATGGATACCGCCACAATCAATAAAAGAGGTTTCAACCCTATCAAACCTATGCTCAAACAAATTGATGGCATTAAAGATATGGCAGGTATTATGAAGTATGTAACCGCTCAACTCAAGTTCAATAACTATTCTCTCATTGGTTTTCGAGTGGGGCCAGATATAAAAAACAGTTCTATCAATATCGTAAATTTGAGTCAAACAGGTATTGGTTTACCCGAAAGAGATTATTACTTCAGAACTGATTCTTCAACGCGTTTCACGCAAAAATCTTATCAGAATTACCTCAGCACTTTATTAAAGCTTACAGGTGTCGATGCGTCAATGGCCGATAAAATGGCCACCGCCGCTTATGCCATAGAAAGAGAATTGGCAGCATCGCACAAGACAAATATCGAACGTCGAAACGTACAGGCTAATTATAATAAATTGGCGGTTACGGCTATTACTCAAAGACAGCCAAATATTGGATGGCCATTGTTCTTCAAAGAGTTGGGTGTAAAAGTTGACTCTGTGAATATGCAACAACCGGCTTATTATGACCGCCTCAATGGCCTACTAACTTCGGTGTCAATCGAAGATTGGAAAGCATATTTAAGAACCGAAACACTCGTTTCATACGCCGACTTCCTAAGTAAGCCATTTACAAAAGCTTCTTTCGAATACGCTAAAGTTTTATCAGGGCAAGCTACCCAAAAACCAAGAGGTGAAGAAATTACAGAAGCAGTTGACAGGTCACTAGGTCATGGACTTGCTCAATTATATGTAAAAAAGTATTTCCCAGAGGAGGCCAAACGACGCATGAAAGAATTAGTGAAGAATTTGAAAACAGCCTTCGAAAACAGAATCACTAACCTTGATTGGATGAGCGACTCAACCAAAGCGAAAGCTAAAGAAAAACTCTATGCTTTTACCGAAAAAATTGGTTATCCTGATAAATGGAGAGATTACTCGAAAGTGGTCATTAATCGTGGCACCTATTTTGAAAATCGCTTAGCTACTAGCAAAAATGATTTTGTATATGGTCTTTCGAAAATAGGACAACCCGTTGACCGTACCGAATGGGGAACTACACCGCCAACCGTGACAGCCTACAATAACCCACCGTTGAATGAAATAGTATTCCCAGCGGGTATTTTACAACCACCTTATTTTGATATGAACGCCGACGATGCTCTCAATTATGGTGGCATTGGAATGGTAATTGGGCACGAAATCACGCACTCATTTGATGACCAAGGGGCTTTGTATGATAAGCAAGGAAATGTAAAAAACTGGTGGAAAGCCGATGATTTTAAGAAGTTCAAGGCTAAAACTCAACTCGTTATTGAACAATATAATAAGTTTACAGTTCTTGATTCGATGCATGTAAAAGGGGCATTGACAGTTGGTGAAAACACAGCCGATATTGCGGGTATTGCGATAGCTTATGATGCTTTTAAACTAACTGAACAAGCAAAAAGTAATGAAAAAATTGATGGATTTACACCTGAACAACGCTTTTTTATTTCAATTGCTCGAATTTGGCGAGTAAAAACAAAAGATGCCTTTATGCGAACATACGTAAACACTAACCCTCACTCACCTGCCAAATGGCGTGTAAATGGCCCATTAATGAACTTTACGCCCTTCTATAAAGCATTTGATGTAAAACCGGGTGATAAAATGTATAAGCCTGAAAGCGAACGTATTACCGTTTGGTAAAACAGTTTCGAAAAAATATATTTATTTAAAAATTTATAGCACAATTGATTTAGCTCAGTTGTGCTATTTTTTTGAAAGACGCGATAGATGCCTTTTATCGTAAATACTTATCAATTCAGGCGAATTCTCTCTAATTTTTGCCTAAAATTCCTTATATTTGACATTAAGAACATTTATAGCTATGAGAAAAACAGCTCCAATTGGAAAAATGAACACGGCCCGCAAAAAGTTTAAGTCGGCAAAGCCCAATGAACTCAGTGCCTCTGATAAGAATTCGATTCGAAATAATATCAATAAATTGACAAAACAACAATTGGCTTTTAAAATAGGAAAACCTCTTGAAGTCATTGAAAAATTCATTAAAAAAGAGCATTTAGTTTCAGTTCTTGATATTCCTACCCCTCCAACTCCTGTTGAAGTAGCAAAAGTTGAAAAAAAAGAAATTGTAAAAAAAGCTAAGAAAAAAGTCGAGAAAAAAAGTAAAGAAAAAATTAAGGTTAATGCTAAAGAACTCCCTAAAACGGAGTCGCCTAAACCTCAAAAGAGGGCAGCTCGACCACTTAGCGAAAAAGAATTACAGAGGAAAAACTTTATTTTGGCTAACTATAAGAAATATACCATTTATGAGATGGCAGAAAAATTAAATTGCCATCATGCCACAATCAGATTCCATTTAAAAAATAACAAACTCAAAGGTAATGGCAGAAAAGACCTCGTTCCGCCAAAAGTTATTCAGTTTTTAAAGGTAAATTATCATACCATGACGGCTCGCGAAATGAGCATTGCACTAGGTAATGTCAGTTGGTCGCAAGTTAGGTATTTATGCGAAAAAAACGGGTTTATCAGAACACCAGAAGAAACTTCTGCCATCAGATTACGTTGGAATAAAAGCGAGTTTACGAAGAGCGAAGAAAAATACATTTTGGAAAATCATGGAAAGCTTTCTTTTGCAGAAATAGCTCAAAATATTGAGCGAACACGCTCTTCAGTTGTTAAATTATTGAGAGATAAAGGCCTAAAAATAACTAAAGAACAGCACGATGCCCTAAATCGTAAAAACTTCGAAAAAGGTCGTGAAGCAATGCAAGCAAAATTGGCTATACAAAAAGAATCTAAAGAATAGTTTTAACGAATTTCATTACTTTTTGAGAAATATTTTAGAAATTAGGGGCAATTCAACCCTCATAAAATACAACCAATAAATTAATGGAATTCTTAGATTTTCTATACCGAGAAATAGTCGGTTTTTTAGGCTTAGGCGGTGTCATTGAGATACTAAAGTCGGGCGATTTTAGCACATTTCTAACTTTCGATGGCATGTTAAAAGCCATTAGTCCTATTGTCCCCCTTCTTCTTGTACTCGAACTTATCAATGGAATTATTCTTAAAAACCCACACACAAAAGTTTACAAAATTAGTTTTTTAATATTTGTCCTTAATCGCTTTATTGGCCGATTTATCTCAATTGGAGCAACTTCTTACATCATCGCCAATTTTCAAAAATATGCACCATTTCAAACTACTTTCACTTGGTATTGGCTTATTTATGGCTACATCGTATGGGAGTTTTCACACTTTATCTATCATTATTTAGGGCATAAGGTTCGTTTATTTTGGTGCTTACACGCCACTCATCATACTCCCGAAAACATGAATTTATCGGTTTCGCATGCCCACTTTTTCTTAGAAGGCCCCTACGCCGATATTATTCGTAGCTCCATTTGTATTTTTTTTGGCATTCATCCTGCTCTTTTGTTTTTTATCATGTTTATTGATGGCACTTATGGGATGTTTATTCACATCGGCGAAAATTTAATGAAAAATGGTAAATTAGGATTCTTGAATCATATCATTCTTACACCTTCACATCATCGGGTGCACCATGCTCGAAATCCTCTCTATATGGATACTAATTTTTGTAACCTGTTGAATATTTGGGATAAAGTTTTCGGAACTTATCAGCTTGAGGAGGATCATGTAAAAATTGAATATGGTATTACTCGCCCAATGGATTCGGGTAATATTTTAGATGTTTACTTCGGAGAATTCATCGCTCTTTTCAAGGATGTATGGAATGCCCCAACTATAAAAGATAAAATTCTATATATTTTCATGCCGCCAGGTTGGCATCACACTGGCGAACACAAAACCGCTTCAGTAGTGAGGAGAGAATACTTGACTCAAAAATCCTAAAATCAATAAACTTATAAAATTAGACTTTAACTTAAAAATTAAAGTCTAGTACTTTTTATTTTTAGTCTTACTTCTTTTATTTTCACTCAAAATCGAAGATTTTTGCACGAAAAGTATTTTTTTACACAAATCAACAATCAAATTATCTCATAACAATGAAAAAGCTTCTGATGTCTGCACTTTTGTGTGCGAGTCTATTTACGGCTCATGCACAAATGAAAGCAGAGGATGTAAAAACATTCACCCTCAAAAATGGCATGAAATTTTTGGTAATTGAAGACAGTTCCATTCCAAATGCCAACATGTACCTCTTCTATAAAGTTGGGAGCCGCAACGAGTATCAAGGCATCACAGGCCTTTCGCACTTCTTCGAACACATGATGTTTAATGGTGCAAAAAAATATGGTCCAAAGATGTTTGACCGTACTATGGAATTTAATGGCGGAGCCAACAATGCTTACACCACCGAAAATGTGACTGTTTACACCAACTGGTTTCCTGCCTCGGCTACAGAAGTTATTTTTGATTTAGAAGCAGACCGAATTTCAAGCTTAACAATCGACCCTAAAATTGTAGAAAGTGAAAGAGGCGTTGTATTGAGCGAACGTAGCACAGGCCTCGAAAACTCTAAGTGGGAGCTACTTTCGCAGACAGTTCAAGGAATAGCTTTTCTTGAACACCCTTATCATTGGCCAGTAATAGGCTATGAAGATGACATGAAAAATTGGAAACAATCAGATTTAGAACGTTATTTCAAAACTTATTATGCTCCTAATAACTGCATTACTGTTATTTCGGGCAATGTAAAGTTTGATGAAATTAAACGTTTGGCTGAAAAATATATCGAGCCAATTCCTTCTCAGCCTGAGCCTCCGAAGGTAATGATTGTAGAACCTCCTCAAACTGGAGAACGTAGAGTTTTTGTACAAAAGGATGTCTCGACGCCTTCAATTATGATTGCATACAAAGCTCCTGAATCTAAAAATGAAGATTATTACGCTCTAACCTTGCTCAGCGATATCATGAGCAGCGGCAAATCATCTCGTTTATACAGTTCATTGGTTGATAAAAAGCAAATTGCTACCCAAGTTTTTACGAATTTTGGTGAAAGTTTCGACCCAACTATTTTTGGTTTTTATGCTGTGGCTGCGGCTAAAGTGAATGAAAGTGATTTAGAAAAAGCCATTTTCGAGGAAATAGAAAAAATAAAAACAGAAGGTGTGAGCGAAAAAGAACTTCAAAAAGTAAAAAATCAAAAATTGATGGAATTCTACGGTCAAATTGAAACCATCAATGGAAAATCAAATAATATCGGCACTTATGAAGTATTTTTCGGCGACTACAAAAAAATGTTCGATGCTCCTGCCGCTTTCAATAAAGTTACGGTTGACGATATCAAAAATGTAGCTAAAAAGTATTTCAAGAAAACCACACGTACAGTTGGTATTTTGAAAGCTAATACTGAAGAATAATTGGGTTTAACAAAAAAGGCCTATTTTAATTGGTTCAATTAAATAATCAAAATTCATTTGTTCAATTAATCCCTGAATTTATTCTGGGAATTATGCAGGGTTAAATTATTCTAAAATCTTTTGTCTAATCATGTCTAAATATATCAAATTATTCTTTACTACTGCTTTGGCATTCTGCCTAAATAGCAGCCTGATTTTGGCACAAAATTATCAGTTGCCAAAATACCAAAAGTTCAAATTGTCCAACGGACTCACCATCTACTTAATGGAGCAAAAAGAAGTGCCCGTTATTAGTGTTTCTGCCATTCTACCTGCGGGTGCTATCTACGATGGTTCAAAAGCTGGTTTAGCTTCACTAACTGCCACAGCTTTGAAACACGGCACTAAAAGCCTTTCAAAAGGCCAGATAGATGAGGAATTAGATTTTATTGGGGCAAATGTAAATACTTATGCATCTAAAGAATCGGCGGGTTTATCGGCAAAATTCGCTGCCAAAGACAAAGAAAAAGTGTTAAATATCATCAAAGAAATTTTGCTCGAACCAGCCTTTGATAATACCGAATTTGAAAAAGAAAAGAAACGTTTGCTTAACAACCTCGACCAACAACGTGAAAGTCCACGTTCGATTTTACCTGCTTATTTTGATAAATTTATGTATGGAAGTCATGTTTACGGTAATATCATTCAAGGGCAAAAATCAAGCATTAGTCCGCTTACGGTTGAAGATGTAAAAACTTTTTACAAGGAAAATTATTTACCTGAAACTTCAGCTATTGCTGTAGTGGGTGATTTTGATAGTGCAGAAATGAAAAGTACCCTTACTAATCTTTTTGGAGGCTGGAAAAAAGGAACAAAACCACAAGTAAACTTAGCTGCAAAACCAATCAATAAACCTACGAGTAATCGCGTTTTGCTAATCAATAAAGATGATGCACGTGAAACGACTTTCAATATTGGAGCAGCAGGTATTAGTAGAAATAATCCAGATTTTGTAGCTATTGAAGTAGTAAATACACTTTTTGGTGGCCGATTTACTTCAATGCTTAATGACGAACTTCGCGTAAATACAGGCCTTACTTATGGAGCCAATAGCCGTTTTAATCCATTAAAAAATGGTGGAACCTTTGCTATTTCTACATTCACAGCCAATAAAACCACCGAAGCAGCCATTGATAAAGCCTTAGAAGTTTTAGATAAATTACACAAAAATGGTATTGATGAAAATGCCCTGGCTTCGGCCAAAAATTACGTAAAAGGACAATTCCCCCCACGCTATGAAACTGCTGGACAATTATCGGGTTTATTGACACAAATGTTTTGGTATAATTTCGATGAATCATTCATCAATAATTTCGAGAAGAATGTTGATGGATTAACGCTTGAAAAAGCTAAAAGTATAATTAGCACGTATTTCCCGAAAGATAAATTGCAGTTTGTAATGGTAGGGAAATCGTCAGAAATTAAGAAAATAGCAGAGAAATATGGTCCAGTAACCGAAGTACAAATTAAAGAAGAGATTAAGGAGTAAATTGCCTTCGACTTCGCTCAGGGAACAATTCGGTTTTGCTTAAGTAGCACTTTTACTTTTCTTATAAATATTTCTACTACGCTCGATTATTAAAACTTATCGAGCATAGTAGAAATGATTAAAATTATCCATTATTTCTAATTCCTTCTAAAATCTCAGCTCCTCCATTATTCAAAACTTTATTGGCTAATTCTTCCCCTAATTGTTCGGCCTCTGAAGCAGGTTTTGAATCGTTTTTCTTTACAATCTTTTTCCCATCAAGGCTAATGATTCCAGAAGTCATATTCAAAGTCAATTCTCCGCCTTTTTCTTCTGCTACACACCATCCAAACGACGGAATCGAACAACCACCCTGTAAAGTACGTAAATAGGCTCTCTCGGCCAATAAACACTTTTCTGTAACTTCATCATTTATCAAACGACGAATTGCAGAACGCTTCTCTCCTGATAAATTTTTAGCGGCTTCAATAGCCACGCAACCTTGCCCAACGGGTGGAGTAAATTCAGAAGTTGATAATTGTTCAACAATCATTTCATGATAGCCCATTCGGTGCACGCCCGCATAAGCCAGCAAAAGAGCATCGCATTGCCCTTCTTCGAGTTTGCGTAAACGAGTTTGTAAATTTCCACGCATATCCACAATTTGAATTTGTGGATAATAATGACGTAACATCGCTACTCGGCGAGTAGATGATGTACCGACCACAAAGCTTTCGCCACTATTAAGCGATAAGTTTTTATTAAAACTCACCAAAACATCCGCAATTTTCTCACGCTCTGTAAAAGCGATAATTTCTAAATCATCGGCCAATTCTGATTGTAGGTCTTTTGCTGAATGAACGGCGATATCAATTTCTCCCGAACGTAATTGGTCTTCTAATTCCTCCGTAAAAACACCTTTACTCCCTATTTTCGATAAAGCACGGTCGAGAATTTTATCACCTTTGGTTTCAATAATTACAATCTCTGTATCAATGCCATCAGCTTTGAGTTTTTCTTCAACATAATAGGCCTGCCAAAGGGCTAGCTTACTGCCTCGTGTACCAATTTTTATTTTCATTTTCTATAGTGCGAACCAAGCAATGGTTTGCTTTCAGTTCGCTTTTAATACTTTCTTATAATACTTACGAAATTTTTAGAAAATCGGTCAAAACCAACTCTATAATAACAAATAACCAACGCTATCTCATTAAACGAGCAATAGTCAATGAAATATCTAGGAAAATCATTTTTGCCCGTCCATTTCTTTCAATATGGTAGTGCGAATCACTCAATAATTTGGTAATTGCTTCTAAATTATTAATATTCAAAACACTAGAAAACTTCTGAACAAATACCAATTCATCTCCCTCCAATCTAATGAGGTCAGTTCCTCCGTGACGATATAAAAATATTTCTCTGAAAATACTCAAACCATACTCAAGCATTGCCTTCTGATACTCTTTTCCTTTGGCATCAAAATCATCAGCCATAGGCACTAATTTCAGCACATTTAGAGCATAACACATTCGCATCCAGTTGGCAAACCATGCATGCTGGTCGTCATCTGTTTTATGAGCAATTTCTAAAGCATGATTCAAATTTCCATTGGAAAGATATGCGATTTGCTTTGCTCTATCTGGTCCAATTTCATGTTTTTGAGTGAGATACGCAATAATTTCTTCATCCGTAAAATTACGAATGGCAATGCGTTGCGTTCGAGAAATAATCGTTGTAAGTAACCTATCTGAGCTACTTGCAACCAACAAAAATAATGTTTGCTCGGGTGGTTCTTCCAAAATCTTCAAAAGAGCATTTCCCGCAGCAATATTTAGCATTTCTGCTTGCCAGATGATTGCAATTTTATACCCACCTTCATAAGATTTCAACGACAATTTCTGAATTAATTGACGAGATTCTTCGGCAGGAATATTCCCTTGTTTAATTCCAATATGCTCAAGCCAGTCTGATAGCTTACCATAAGGTGTATCATGCACAAAAGTACGCCATTGTGGCATAAAATTTTCAGAAATAACCGATTTTCCCCCAGCGGTGGGAAAGATGTAATTGACATCAGGATGAGCCAATTTACTCATTTTTGTACAATTAGGGCACTTTCCACAAGCATCATTTATTTGTCTATCCTCACAGTTAATATAGGTTGCATACGCCAACGCCAATGCCAAGTTTGCACTGCCTTCTGCCCCATGAAAAAGCTGAGCATGAGCCACGTGGTTATTGTTTACCGCTTGAATCAACGACTGTTTTACATCGTCTAAACCTATAATTTCTCGAAAAAGCATTTTTAAAATGGATTCAAGGAAGTCTTCGCTTGAAGCAGATACTTCCTTATAAATACGACTATTTTTTAAAATCGTGTAAGTGTTTCAAAATTGCAATATCTTTATCAGTCAGCTGCTTGTCACGTCGAGCCATTGTAGCTTTAATTACCTCCAATGCTTTATCGAAGCGATAATCAACGTATTCCGTATCTGCCCCGCCCCACATAAACGAAGGAATATGTTTATCTTGAAAACCAGCTCCAAATATATTTGAGCAAACACCAACAACAGTTCCAGTATTAAACATCGTACTGATACCCGCCTTTGTATAATCACCCATGAATAAACCGCAGAATAACTCTCCAGTCTTCTCTAATTTGTCGGTAGCATAATTATAAAGTTTTACCTCTGAATAATCATTTTTTAGGTTCGAATTATTACAATTAGCCCCTAAATTACACCACTCTCCGATAACTGAAGCACCTAAAAAACCATCGTGGGCTTTATTAGAGTACCCAAAAATAACCGAACTACCTACTTCACCACCAGCTTTAGAGTACGGACCTAGAGTAGTATTAGGTCGAATTTTACTTCCCCAAACCACTACACTACCTTCATCTACTGAAACTGGCCCAATGACAATCGAGCCTTCTTGTATGGTAGCATTTTTACCAATATAAATCGGGCCTTGCTCGGCATTTAAAATCACTGATTTAATACTTGCTCCTTCTTCGACAAAAATGTTCTCAGCACCATAAACCCTCGTAAATGGATCAGAAATCTCTTGTGAGGTTCGTCCCTCAGTGATTAATTTAAAATCTTCCTTTATCTGTTCACCATTTTTTAAGAAAATATGTGGCAACTGCGTGATAATGCTAAGCGTTCCACTAAAGGATTTCTTTTTAAAGGGTTGAAAATTAATTGGAAAAGAAAGTTTTTCATTCGTACGAATTGCCAATACATTACTATTAGTATCAACTAAGCACTCTCCAACAGTCAGGTTATTTATTTCATTAATCAAAACATCATTTGGACAAACCGCCCCATTGATGTAAGTGTTTATTGAACTTTCTGTTGTAATTTCCTCTAAATAGCGTTTTGAAAGGCACGTAACTCTTGTCTGCAATCTTTTTATCCACTTATCTCTAATAGTCAATATACCACAACGAATATCGGCAACCGGACGAGTAAAAGTAAAAGGTTTCAGTTGATTTCTAATTAATTCATCATCAAAAAGTATGTACGCCATCTAAATTCTATCAGTTAGTAGGATACAAATTTACGAAAAAATATGGGTAAGCACTCAAACTGAAATTATCTAATAAGATTTGATAAAAATGTTGTTGTAAAAAGTATTTATGAAAAGAGCTTCCTTCACATTCAGGGGTTTAACTCAGGAGATACTGACTATTTCCTGATATTTTTCGGGGGGTATTATTGTCTTTTTGAAGCCTATAAACAACAAAAAAAGGCAACCTTGTGAGCTGCCTTTTTACTTAATGAAATCCTGGCGTCTACCTACTCTCCCAAT